>RGZZ01000494.1 GCA_010028905.1 Pseudomonadota bacterium
GCCGCGTCGCCGCGGGTGAAGACGGCGTCGAAGGCGCCGTCGGGGGAGGCGGCGGCGAGCGACAGCCGCAGGGTGAAGCCGTGTTCGCGGGCGAGCGCGTGGAGCCCTTCGGGGTCGAGGTTGTGTGTCGAGACGGTGGCGCGTTGCGATGGGAGTGCGGCCTGCAGATCAGCCGCTGTCTTCAGCGCGGTGTCGGTCGTCTGCGAGGCGTGCTCGCTGAGCGCCATCTGTGTGAAGCGATCATCGCGGGTTCGTGCATTGTCGATGCGGGTGAAGGCGATTACGTCTTCGGAAGCTTCTCGCAGCTTCGCGGCGATGTCGTCGCGCGTCATCGATGTGGCATCGTGCCAGGTCGGCGCTATCGATGCGTGAGCATCGTCGCCATCTGTGAACAGCACGGCGTCGTAGCGGTACTTCGTGAGCTCGTTGTGTGTCTGGCCGCGCTTGGGAGTGACTTCGGCGCGGGCGATCTCGGGCCATCGGCTCTTCCACGCGGTGAAGAGCGCGGGCGAGAGCAGCAGCTCTTCCTCGTTGCGCACGCCTCGCTCGGTGCGGGTGCCCAGCTCGGTCAGGGTGACGCTTCGTCCGCTCCCGAGGGCTTTGTGCAGGGCGATGGAGGCCTGGAAGGCAGGGAGCAGCTCGAGGTGGCGCAGGTCGCCGAGGAAGATGCGGCCTCCCGGGGCGAGCAGGCGAAGCGCGCCCTGCACGACCCGCTCGAGGTACTCAACCCCCGGGAAGTACTGCACGATGGAGTTGAGGATGACGAGATCGAATCCACCTGCGGGCAGGTGCGCGGTGTCGTCCGCGGTGCGCTCCTCGATCTGCACATGCGCGAGGTCGGCACGGCTTGCGCACAGGTCGCGTGCGGCGGTCACCGACTCGCGCGAGAAGTCGAGGCCGAGAAACGCGGCGCAGTCGGGCGCGAGTCGCGCAAGCAGCAGCCCCGTCCCGCATCCGATCTCGAGGACGCGAGGACGCGCGTCTGTGAGATCGGAGGTGGGCAGATCGGGGGGGCATCCGATCTCGAGGACGCGAGGACGCGCGTCTGTGAGATCGGAGGTGGGCAGATCGGGGGGGCATCCGAGGCATGACCTCACGGATGCGTGCGACCGTGGCGTCGACCCATTCGCGCATCTCGTCTGCCGGGATGGGCTGACCCGTGTAGCTCGAGTTCCAGCCGGTGATGTCGAAGGTGAGGTCGTCGGCCTGCCGCTGTCCGTACGACGATTCATACAGCGTGCGCCACTGGCTGATTCGCTCGTGGCGCCATCGGGTGAGATCGTGCTGCAGGGCCGCGCTCTCGCGGTCGGGTTCGAGCCAGGCGATGAGCTGGCTGTCGCGCACGGCCACAACCGCCGCGCGAACGGCCTCGTGGTGGCGCAGGGTTGCCTCGATCTCTCCGGGCTCGATGCGGAAGCCGCGCAGCTTGACCTGGTCGTCTACGCGGCCCAGGAACTCGATGAGGTAGGGAGGCTGGCCTTCACCGGTTTGCGGGTTCTCGATCCAGCGGCAGCGGTCGCCGGTGCGGTACATGCGGGCGCCGCCGGCATCGTCGGCCGGCGATGCGCCCCTTGAATCGGGGGTGAAGGGGTCTGCGATGAAGCGGTCGGCGGTGAGGCCGGGACGGTCGACGTAGCCCCGTGCCACACCCTGCCCACCGGTGTAGAGCTCGCCGGGGATTCCGACGGGGCAGGGGTTGAGATGGTCGTCGAGGATGTACACCGTGGTGGCGTGGATGGGGGTGCCGAGGGGCACGGTGCGCCCGATGGTCGTGCTCTCGCGCATGGGGTGACAGGCGGTGAAGGTGGTGTTCTCGGTGGGGCCGTAGCCGTTGACGAGGGTGCCGCCGGCCAGCGCCTCGATGGCGTGCGTGACGTGCTCGGGGGAGAGAGCGTCGCCGCCCGCGAGAAGGCTGTGCAGGTCGTTGAGGGCGTGAGGTCGTTCGTCGACCACGAGGTGGAACAGACCCGCGGTGAGCCAGAGCGACGTGATCTGCTGGCGGTGCAAGGTGCTCTCTAGCGTGCCGAGCGAAGGTCGCGGCGCGGTCTCGATGACGAGGCGCCCCCCGTTGAGCAGCGGGGCCCAGATCTCGAGGGTCGAGGCGTCGAATGCGGCGGGGGCGAGATGCAGCCAGGTGGTGCCCGGCGTCATGGGGGTGAAGGTGCTTCCTCTCACCAGTCGGGTGATGTTGCGATGGGTGACGGCGACGCCCTTGGGTGTGCCAGTGGAGCCCGACGTGTACATGATGTAGGCGAGGTCGTCGCATGCCCCGGACCTGTGTGCTGCCCCTTCCGCGCCATTGCGTGCGGCGTGGGTGGCGTTTCGCGCGGCTTCGTGGTTGAGGGTCTCGCTGCTGACAACGAGGCAGGGCCAGGTTCCGCTGTGCGACTGTTCGGCATCGGTGATGATGAGGGCGAGACGGGCGTCTTCGGCCATGGCGCGCAGACGGGCGTGCGGCCAGTCGGCGTCGAGCGGCACATAGGTGCCGCCGCACTCGAGCACGGCGAGCATGAGTGCCACGTGCTGTCGTCCTCTCCTGGTGAGGAGGCCGACGCGGGTGTCGCGCAGCACCCCGCGTGCGTGTAGCACTCTGGCCAGGGCTTGTGAGGCGTGATGCAGGGCGATGTACGAGATCTGCTGATCGTTCTCCACGAGGGCGATGGCGTGAGGGCTCTCGGCAACTCGGTCTCGGAAGATATCGGTGAGCGTCTCTGGATCTCGCTGCGTGTAGCTCTCGTCTCGTGGCCCACGGTTCCCCGCCTTGAGGAGGACCTCGCTCTCTGATGCGTTGCCCAGGGTCAGCGCGGAGATGGGAAGTGCGGACCTCTCGCAGATCTGCTCGAGCAGCCCGACGAAGTGATGCACAAGACGCTCCCCCGTCTGGGGCATGAACAGATCGGTGGCATACAGGGCGACGCATTCGAGGGCGTCTTCGTTCTCAAAGAGATGTACCTCGAGATCGTAGCGTACCGTTGCCTGAGAAGCCGCAAACCCGGTGACAAGGAGATCCGCGAGATCGAATCCATTAAAACGGGTGTTCTGCAGCGCGAACGACACCTGAACGATGGGCTGGGCGTCGGTTCTGCGTTCGGGATTGAGCTCTGCAACGATCTTCTCGAAGGGCAGATCTTGATGGGTGTAGGCATCGAGACAGACGCGACGGGTCTGTTCGAGCAGCTCGAGGAAGGTGGGGTTTCCTGAGAGGTCGCTTCGAAGGGCGAGTGTGTTGACAAAGAAGCCGATGAGCCCCTCGATCTCGGGTACCACGCGGTTGGCGACGGGGGAGCCGATGACCAGATCGTCATTTCTGCTCCACCGCTGCATGAGCACGGCGAATGCGGCACGCAGCACCATGAAGAGGCTTGCATCATGCGCTCGGGCAAGCGCTTTCAGCTGGCTTGCAAGGGTCGCAGGGATGGTTGTCTGGAACGTACCGGCCCGATGGGTCGGCGTGGCGGGCCGGACGTGGTCGTAGGGCAGTTCCAGGAGGGGCGGTGCGCCATCGAGATGCTTCTTCCAGAAAGCGATCTGCTGTTCGAGCGTGTCTCCGGAGAGCCATTTGCGCTGCCAGCCTGCGAAGTCGGCGTACTGCACGGG
>RGZZ01000495.1 GCA_010028905.1 Pseudomonadota bacterium
GCGCGCGATGAGACCCGCGAGCAGACCGTCGAAATCGACGTCCTCGCCGACGCGCAGCTCGAGCAGATCGTGCTGCACGCGCTGCGGTGCCGCCGTGCGTTCCTCACCGCCTATCTCGCGCCCGAGGCCGCGGTGGTGCTCGATGAGCCGTCGCGCCTGAAGCTGCGCCTCGATGAGATGACGCTCGAAGCCGGCGGCAGCGTCGAAGGCGGCGGCTGGCGCTCGAAAGAGGCCGAGGTGAGCGGCGTGTGGGCCGATGCCCTGGCCCTGCTCGGTGATCATCGGCGCATCGAGCTGCAGTCGTGGGGCGCCACCGAAGAGCAGGTCGACCTCTTCCTCCCCACCGAGGGCGTGCCCGGCTTCTCGTCGCGCATCGACGACTTTGCCGCCTACGCTCTCGATCTCGCCGCCAAGGGCGAGACCGTGGCGGTGGTGACCCATCAGGCGGCGCGCCTGCGCCACATCGTGCAGCGCGCCGACGAGCTCGGGCGGCTTTCCGATGAGGCCCGCCCCGGTCGCGTCTGCGTGATGGGCGGGCAGCTTCTCGAGGGCTTCCGCCTCGAGGGGCAGCTCACCCTCGTCACCGATCGGGAGATTCTCGGGGTGGCCCGTCGGCAGCGCTTCGCCACTCCGTCAGAGCGTGGCTCGACCCTTCGCCTCGAAGATCTCAGCGTGGGCGACGCGGTGGTGCACGTCTCGCACGGCATCGGCCGTTTCGAAGGGCTCAAGACCCTGCAGATACTGGGCTCGAGCCGCGACTTTCTCGAGCTCTCGTACTTGCGCGGCGATCGGGTGTTCGTGCCGGTCGAGCAGATGCAGAACGTGTCGAAGTACGTGGGGCTCGATGGCGGCGGCTCGCCGTCGCTCTCGAAGCTCGGGGGGGCCGAGTGGCAGAAGACCCGCCAGCGCGTGGCGACCCAGATCAAGGACATGGCCGATCAGCTGCTTCAGCTCTACGCCGAGCGTAAGGCCCATCCTGGCCATGGCTTCTCGCCCGATGGTGTGTGGATGGATGATCTCGAGGCGGCCTTCCCCTACGATGAGACGCCGGATCAAGAGAAGGCCATCGCCGCGGTGAAGGCCGACATGGAGAGCGAGCTGCCCATGGATCGGCTGGTGTGCGGCGATGTGGGCTTCGGCAAGACCGAGGTGGCGGTGCGGGCGGCGTTCAAGGCGGTGCTCGACAACCGTCAGGTCGCGGTGCTGGTGCCCACCACCGTGCTCGCCCAGCAGCACGGCCGCACCTTTGCCGAGCGCCTCGAGCCATTTCCGGTGAAGGTGGGGGTGCTGTCGCGCTTCCGCACGCCGCGTGAGCAGCGCGAGACGGTGAAGGCCGTGAATGCGGGCGAGGTCGACGTCATCGTGGGCACCCATCGGCTGCTGCAGAAAGATGTGAAGTTCAGCAACCTCGGCCTCGTCATCATCGACGAGGAGCAGCACTTCGGCGTCGAGCACAAGGAGCGCCTCAAAGAGCTGCGGGCCCAGGTCGACGTCATCACCCTCACTGCCACGCCCATCCCTCGCACCCTGCAGATGTCGCTGGCGGGGGTGCGCGATCTCTCGCTCATCGAGACGCCGCCAGAGGCGCGCCTCCCCATCAAGACCTACCTGTTCGAGACCGCGCCCGAGGTTGTGCGGGGGGCCATCACCCGCGAGCTAGATCGGGGAGGGCAGGTGTTCTTCGTCTACAACCGCGTGCGTGGCATCGAGAAGATGGCGGCCGAGCTGCGCGACCTCGTGCCCCAGGCCCGCATCGCCGTGGGCCACGGTCAGATGTCGGAGGGGCAGCTCGAGCACGTCATCGGCGAGTTCGTCACGGGCGCCTACGACATCTTGCTCTGCACCACCATCATCGAGAGCGGCATCGACATGCCGAACGTCAACACCATCGTGGTCTACGACGCGCATCGCTTCGGCCTGGGGCAGCTCTACCAGCTGCGCGGCCGCGTGGGCCGCTCGCCCACCCAGGCGTACTGCTACCTGCTCTATCCGCCGCACAAGTCGCTCAGCCGGGAGGCCGAGCTGCGCCTCGAGACCATCCGCGACTTCACCGCTTTGGGGAGTGGCTATCAGATCGCCTTGCGCGATCTCGAGATCAGGGGCGCGGGCAACCTGCTCGGGGCCGAGCAGAGCGGTCAGATCGCGTCGGTGGGGTTCTCGCTCTACTGCCAGATGCTCGAGGAGGCCGTGGCTCAGGCCAAGGGGCGAAAGCCGCGCGGCCTCGAGGCGCCCACGCCCGTGATGGAGCTGCCCGTCGAGGCGTTTCTGCCGGATGGCTATGTGCCCGATGCAAAGCAGAAGATCACGCTCTACCGCCGCCTGGCCGAGGCCACCGAGGCAGGTCAGGTCGACGGCATCGCCGCCGAGATGCGCGACCGCTTCGGCGCGTTGCCGACGGCCGCCGAGAACCTGGTGCGCTTCGTGCACCTCAAGCTCGAGGCCGTGGCGCTGGGGGTGCCCAGCATCAAGTTCCGCGACAGCTTCGGCGATCGCGCGGTGGTGCTGCTGGTGCCGTTCGTCACCGCCCTCGATCGGCGCCAGCTCACGCAGCTCGGCTCAGCGGCGGGATGCCGCGCCGCGTATGCCAATCACCAGCTCGTGCTGAGCGGGTTTCGCACCGTTGATGTCGACTGGGTCGACGCGGTGCGGCGCGCCCTGGCGTGGATGAAGGCGTCGCTGCCCAGGTGACGGCTCGCCGCGAGGCGAGGCTGGGGGGCTCTGCTCAGCGCGATGCGCGCGTGTGCAGCACCGACGAGAGCGCGGCGACAAGGCGGTCGCGGTGGTCTGGGTTTACCTGCGTGAAGGCGATGCCGAGCTCCCACTTGCGCACCTCTACCTGCGTGCAGCGCACCACACGCCCCGATCCCTGCAGGGCGTCCTTCGAGCCGGGCAGGAAGACCTGCACGTTCACCGGCGTGTTGCGCTCGATGGGGTGCCCCACGATGATGAGCGCTCCGCCGACCGCGATGTCTCGGGCCGTGGCGTCATAGGTGGTGCGGTCGGGGGTCTGCACGTAGGCCTTCATGTCGGAGGAGATTCGCGGCGCCTTGCGATGCTCTCGGGGATCGCGCAGCCCCACCTTGCAGTCGCCGAGCAGGAAGTGGGCCACGGCCTTCTTCTGCGCCGCCGTGTCGATGAGGAACTCGAGCCCGACGTCGTGGTGCAGGCCGGACCTCGAGCGGCGGCACCACACCACGGTGGCCACCGGCGCGTCGTCGAGAACGTCGATGTTGACGCGGTGCTTGTCGCCTTCGTGGTGGTTGTCCTTGTAGATCACCACGCGGTCGCCTTTCTTCATGCGGGCTGATGCCTCGACCCGCAGACCCTTGGCGCTCAGGTCGACGGCAAGCATCTGCACCCGCTCGCGCTCGTACAGGCCGATGAGCGACACGCGCTTGCTCACGCGCAGCGCTCCTCGCTTCTCGAGGGCCGCCACCTGCTTGTCGGTGAGGCCCGTTGCCTGCTTGAGGCGCTCGATGATCTCCATCCAGCCCATGCTCGTCTCCTCAGGGGGTTGTTCTGTCTGCTGCCGTTTTGACGGAATCTGGCATTTGGCCCGTGATGCGGGCTTCTCCTTCTGTCGAAGAC
>RGZZ01000496.1 GCA_010028905.1 Pseudomonadota bacterium
GGGGGGGGCCGCCAGGCGCCGCGACCGACACGGCGGCGGGAATGCTCGATGTGAGGTCGCGGGCGATCTGCTCGATGGCCAGCGTGGCCGTCTGCTGCAGCTCGACCTGCTGGGTGGCGCGCGCGCTGCCCTTGCCCATGGGAACCAGCACCTGCACGATGAGTGTGGCCAGAAGACCCAGCAGCGCTGTTGCAAGAACCACCTCGAGGAGGGTGACGCCTCGTCTGGAGGCGCGGCCGAACAGGTCGCGCCGTTCAATATGCAGGCGCTGGAAGCTTGTCCGATCCAGCATCCCGTGGGGTCGCGGGCACTCCGCGACCGCTGAAGAGGGGGTTGCGGCCGGTCTTCTAGCGTTCGACATTTGACTTCCACTGCTCGCGCACGATCTCTCGGTGCACGTTGCTGTCTGTCCATGACACGCGCACACGAAGCCCCCGCAGGGTTGCGGTGTCGACCCCGGGCTCAGACACCGCGAACACCTCCACCGTGGGCTCGAAGGTGGTTCCCCGACCGCTCACCCTGTCGAGTGTCTTCGGTGGGGCCACTGAAAGCGCACTGAAAGGCTCCTTCAGGTAATCGCTCATGATCGAATCGGCCAGGGCGAATGCCTGCGCGCGCTGTCCAGAGACGCGAATCGACGACATGGCCATGGGATAGAGCTGCAGCACCAGCACCACCACCAGCAGCAGCAGGAAGAAGGCGAGCACGACCTCGGTGAGCGTCACGCCCCTTCGTCTCATAGCTGCTCCACCATCTTCACAAGGGGCAGCATGGTGGCCAGGCACACGCCGGCGGCGGCCACGCCCAGCACCATGAGCACCAGGGGCTCGAGTGCCGCGGCCGCCATCTCGAGCGAGCCGTCAACCTCGCGTTCGTAGTGGGTTGCGATCCAGCCCAGCAGGCGCGGCAGCTCCCCCGACTCCTCCCCCGCCGAGAGCAGGCTGACAAATCCTGAGGGGAAGTAGGCGACGCGCTCGAGGCTCTGGGTCATGTCGAGCCCCGCGCGCAGCCCTTCGAGGGCGTTCTTGGCGCCGTCGAGCAGCAGGGGATCGCCGGCGGCTTCCGCTGACGCGGAGACGGCGTCAAGAACCGACACGCCGGCGTCGAGCTGCATCTCGAGGGCAGATGCAAAGCGCGCCGTGCCGAGCTCCACGAGCAGACGGCCCAGGCGCGGAACCGCAGAGGCTCTTCGTCGCAGCCAGCGCTTCGCCCGTGCGTTGCCTGACACGCGCAGGGCGAGGGGAATCCCCCCCGCGCTGACGGCCGCTACGACAAGAAGCCCGGGCAGGCTCGACATGAAGCGTGACACGCTGAGCAGGGCCTGCGTGATTGCGGGAGGCGTCATGCCGGCCGACTGCATCGCCTCGAGCTGGCCTTTCAGCAGCAGCGGAGGGATCAGCAGGAGCAGCACCCCGCAGATCAGGCAGAGCGCGATGGGATAGGTGAGCACCGAACGCACTCGCAGCATGAGGGCGAGGCTTCGTTCGTCGTGCATGGCCAGTCGTCGCAGCACCACATCGGTGGTGCCTGTCCGGTCGGCGACCTCGAGCAGCTTGAGCTGCAAGGGGGTGAACGCAGAGCCGCACGCGCTGATGGCGCGCGACAGCGACTGTCCTCGCTCCACTCCCTCGAGGATGCGATAGGCCACGGCCTTGGTCCGGTGATCGTCTCCGTCCTCTCCGAGCAGGGCCAGGCTGCGTGACAGGCTCACGCCCACGCCCAGCAGGGTGGCGAAGCTCTGCAGGAACACGATGCGCGAGCGCCGCGGCAGTGTGAGGGCGGGCGGTTCGGGAGCAGACGCCTTTCGCGGCGTGGGTCGGGCAACGTCGATGCGAGAGCGTGGTGTGGGGGGCTCCGCGGGCGCGACGACGCTCTCATCGCCGCCGTCGGCGCCGGGGGAGGCGTGCTGCCGGATGGTGAGCTCGAGATCTCGCGCCATGCGCATGATCACGGTGTTGTCGCCACGGCTGAAGGGGCGGCCGCGCACGAGGCGATCGGCGTACAGCAGCCCCCGTACCTCGTCGTTGTGCCACAGGGGCGCGCAGATGACCGCCCGCACGCCTGTGATGAGCAGGCTGGCCGAGTCCTCGAATCCCTGTCCCTCGAGCGCGTCGATGCTGTGAAGCGGCTCGCCGCTGGCCAGCACCTTGCGCAGGATGGTGAGGCTGAGCGGGGCGGTGGTCCATACGGCGTTGTGATCGAAGCCGTGCGCGGCACGGGGCGTGGGCGCCGTCACATCGCCGCCATAGACCACCAGGGCGCGCTCGGCGCCCAGCTCCTCCACCATGCGTCGCACGACGGCGTCGAACGGTTCCGGGGGGAGCGGTCGTTCGCGGCGCATCAGGCTCTGTGTCCCATCCAGGCGCGCAGGGCTCGTGAGAGCGCGCGCTCAGCCTGCTCCACCGACGGATATCGATCGTGGGCTGACTTGGCGAGCATGGTCAGAATGGCCTTGTCGACGGCGGGGGGCACGTCGCGCCTTACCTCCGAAGGTGTGGGCGGGTCTTCCTGGACGTGCTTCATGGCCATCTGCAGCGCGTCTGCGCTGCGGAACGGCAGCTGCCCGCAGATCATCTCGAAGGTGATGACCCCCAGGGCGTACTGGTCCATCGACGGGTCGACCTGCGCTGCCACCACCTGCTCCGGCGACATGTACGACGGGGTTCCCAGCATCACATCAGAGCGGGTCAGCTGGCCCGAGTCGGGGGCGCGGCCCAGCCCGAAGTCGGTGACCTTCACGACGCCGGCCCGCGTGAGCATGATGTTCTCCGGCTTGAGGTCGCGGTGCACCACGCCCTGGGTGTGGGCGTAGTGCACCGCGCGGTACAGGGGGCTCAGCAGCTGGATGGCCACCGCGGGCAACACGCCGCTCGCGGACATCTTCTCGCGCAGGGTGCCGCCCTCCATGACCTCGAGGGCGACGTAGACGAGGCCCTCCTGCTCACCCCAGTCGATGAGGCGCACGATGTTGGGGTGCGAAAGCCGGCGATAGAGGTCGACCTCGCGCTTGAACCGCCCCACGAAGTCCGGGGTCGAGCGCATCACCTCGTTCACGACCTTGAGGGCCACGGGAGGGTCGTCCGGCTTCGTCGAGGGCACCGCGCGATAGACCGTGGCCATGGCGCCCGCGCCCAGGCGGTCGACGATGATGTACGGGCCGATGGTGCCGCGTCGCGCCTCATTGCTGTCGGCGCGGGCGGGCGTGAGCACTCTCGCTTCGAGGTCTCTGGCCTCGCGGAGGCGCCGTCTCGCGGTTACCAGGGCGGTGCCTGCGGTGATCAGCACGACGGCGGCGGTGGCGAGGCTCCACCGATGCACGCGCACGAACGCAAGCGGCGTTGCGGGAGCGAGCGAGACCGCGCCCTCGTCCGGATAGGTGGTGCTGGTTGTGAAGTAGTCGACGCTCACCGACTTGGTGAGGGTGCGGTACCCGTCTGCTCGGAACGTGAGGCGCACGTTGCCGCTGCCGTAGGTCTCTGACGATCGCAGCCGCACGGGGAGGCTCGCCTTGCCGAGATCGCCGAACTGGTCGGCGACGACCGCGTCAGGGGGATCGACGTGGAAGGTGATG
>RGZZ01000497.1 GCA_010028905.1 Pseudomonadota bacterium
GCCCGCTCGGGCGAGCTCGCCATGCAGTCGCCGCCACACCTCGTGCTGGCGCCGGTAGAGGCGGCGGGCCTCGGCGTCGACCGTTGTGAGCTGCTCGCGCACGCTGAGCCCATCGTAGCCCACGCGATCGAGGCCGGAATCGAGCTCGGCCCGCAGCCCCGCGACTCTCACCATGAAGAACTCGTCGAGGTTGCTGTCAGAGATGGCGAGGAAGCGCACGCGCTCGAGGAGGGGGTGGCGCGGGTTCTCGGCCTCGCCCAGCACGCGCGCGTCGAAGGCGATCCAGGAAAGCTCGCGGTTCAGGTAGCGTTTGGGGGGATGGGCGATGCTCATGGATGTGGCCTTTCGTGCGGGTGAAGGAGAATTCGCAGCCTATGGGGGATGGCTCCTCTCCCTGATGACGTGGAGCCTCCGGATTCGGTTCGCATCCCCATCGGCCGAGGTCGCGCGTCGTCTCAGTCCACCGCCGCGCAGAAGGAGAGCCCGTGTCGTCATCACCGCAGCGCGTCCTTCTCACCCCGGTTGGAAGCCACGGCGACATCCACCCCTTCATCGGTCTCGCCCTGGGATTGCGCATCCGCGGACATGATGTCCACTTCATCACGCTCCCGCACTACAGGCCACTCATCGAATCGCTCGGGTTTCCCCTCGCAACCGTGGGCACCGATGAAGACTTCGAATCGCTGACGCTGCACCCGGACGTCTGGCACCCGACACGGTCGGTGAACGTGATCTTCGGCCAGAACGGCATCGCACGCCGCCATCTGCGGGAGGGATACGCTCACGTCGAGGAGAGACATGTCCCCGGACGAACCATCGTGGTGGGCAGCCTGCTGGCCATGTGGGCGCGCACTGCGGCCGAGAAGATGCAGATCCCCATGGTCACCGTCCATCTGCAGCCTTCGGTTCTGTGGAGCACGGTTGATCCGCCGGAGCTTCCGGCGATGCGCATGCGTGACTGGTGGCCGCACTGGTTTCGCGAGGCCCTGTACGGATCGGCTGACCGCTATCTCTTCGATCGGCTCATCGGCCCGGAGCTCAACCGGTTTCGCGCCGAGGTCGGACTGCCCCCGGCCCGGCGCATCGTGAGCCGCTGGGCGCATTCTCCGGATCGCATCCTCGGATTCTTCCCGGCGTGGTATGCCGATGCGCCGGACTGGCCGGCGCACTTCCGCCACGCGGGCTTCGTGCGCTACGACCAGGGCGATTCGTTCGCCCTGCCTGCGCACCTCGAAGACTTCTTGACCCAGGGCGAGCCTCCCATCGTGTTCACGTTCGGTTCGGCCCAGCGCCAGGGGAGGCCGTACTTCACGGCCGCGGCGCAGGCCTGTCGCCTTCTCGGTCGTCGCGGTCTGCTCATCGCCCGCGGAGGAGACCAGATCCCGGACCGGCTGCCAGACGGGGTTGTGCACGTCGACTACGCGCCGTTCAGCCGGGTGTTCTCGCGCGCCGCCGCAGTGGTGCATCACGGCGGCATCGGTACCTGCGCCCAGGCGCTCTCGGCCGGGGTGCCCCAGCTGGTGATGCCGCTTGCCTTCGATCAGCCGGACAATGCCCAGCGCCTCGAGCGTCTCGGGGTGGGCGCCCGGCTTTGGCCCAAGGCCTTCACGCCGCCACGGGTGGCAGAGGCGCTGCGCAATTTGATGGCGTCTTCAGCCACGGCGAACCGAGCCATCGCCCTGGCCGAACGCATGCGCGACGACGACCCGGTGCAGGCCGCCTGCACCCTGATCGAGGAGATGCGGGGCTGAGCGCGGCCTGCCAAGACAGTGACCCCACCAGCAACGCAGTCAGTCGCATATCGGTGAGAGTCAACCTCGATGGGGCCTGTCCTCTCTGACCACCGTTCTCGGCGTGAGCCGGCTTCTTCATCTTCCTGTCATCGAGCATCGAGTCGACTCACTCCATGCGTCGTCTCGCCCTCGCTCTCATCATGGCGCTGCTCGTGTCGCAGCCGCCTGGCATCAGCGGCGTGCCCGCCGCCCGCGCGCGGGAGAAGGCCGCGGCCGATCGGGCGCGCTCCCACGCGGCCGGCGCACGCGAGCAGGTTGCGTCACAGGCCCGGGCGCGCGGTTCTGGCATCGGTGGGCGCTCTCTGCACCGTGTGCGCCGTACTCTTCCCCTTCCTGGGGAGCGAGTTCATCCCGGATCTGAGCGAGGGGGCCATCGCGGCGTCGGTCTTCTTTCCTCCGAGCACGCCCTTGGAGCAGACGTTGAAGCGCTGCGGAGAGGTGGAGCGCCTGCTGCGGGAGCGCTTTCCGGATGAGGTCGATCACGTCGTGAGCCGCGTCGGTCGAGCGGAGGTCGCCACCGATCCGATGCTGCCGAGCCAGGCCGACGTCTTCGTCGCGCTGCGACCTTCGAAGCAGTGGAGACAGGCCCGCACGCAGGCCGAACTGCTCGAGAGTGTCGCGAAGGTGTTCGAGTCGGTGCCCGGCATGGCGATGAGCTATACCCAGCCCATCAAGATGCGCATGATGGAGATGATTGAAGGTCAGGGCATGCGTTCAGATCCTGGTATCTTCTCGACAACGCGCTGCGGCACGCGCAGGGGGGAAGTGTGGTCAGCGTGCGCCTCGAAGAGGAGGACGCCGCACGGCTTCGCCTTGTTGTGGAGGATCAGGGTCCGGGCGTGCCTGTCGAAGAGCGGAAGCGCATCTTCGAATGGTTTCATCGCGTCGACAAGGCACGGTCACGCGCCATGGGTGGAACGGGGCTGGGCCTTGCCATCGTGCGTGGCATCGTCACGGCCCACGGGGGGCGTGTTCACGTCGAGAGCGGGGAGCGGGGAGGCGCCCGCTTCGTCTGCGTTCTCCCGCGGGAAGCCTGAGCGTCGCGGGTCGCGCGGGCCACTGCTCAGGGCACGAGGTAGAACGGATTCGGAAGCTTGAAGGCCTTGTCGGCGTATCCGCCGGCGAGGTCGCTCTCCTGATCGCCCACGTTGGCGATGATGTGATACCCCATCTCGGTGATGCGCTTGCGGCACGCGGTCTTGAACGTGGAGATGGAACGCTCGTGGTAGCCTGCGGGGGCCATCATCAGGTCGTTCCACGCGGGGTAACCGGCTTCGTGGAGATCATCGATGGTGATTGCGTGCATCGTCTCTCGCCGACCGGTGACGAAGAACACCGTCACGTTGCGGTTTCGAGCGTGTTCGTACAGCAGGCGTGTCGGTTCGAGCGCTTGCGCGCGCGTCTCGAGGCAGAACGTGTGGAACGACGGGTAGTCGAAGCCAAAGCTCAGCTTCTTGTAGTAGTCCCAGTTGGTGATGGCGGTCTCGTCGATGTCGAGAACCAGGGCGGCGCGTTCGGTGGCGCTCGTCTTCTCGATCCAGGCCTCGGCTTCATGGTCGATTGCGGCCACGTCGACGAGATATTCACCGGAGTCGTGGTAGGTCACGCATGCCTGCTTGAGGGTGGAGAGATTCATCTGCGGCGGGTTCGCGAGGGCGGGAGAGAAGGCGAGCGCGATGAGAAAAGCCACCACGACGCAGCGGCGAGAGATCGAGCGCCGAGGACGCATGGTGAGGGGCGCCCTCATGCCGCGGGTGCGGGCGGAGGGGTCGGAGG
>RGZZ01000498.1 GCA_010028905.1 Pseudomonadota bacterium
CGCCGCTTGTTCGAGAGACAAGCTGCGCCTGTGCAAAAGACAGGTGCCGCTTGCTCAACAGACGAGCGGCGCCTGGGCAAGAGAAGGTCGCCGCTTGTTCGAGAGACAGTGCGGGCCCCAGGCCGAGATCGGCGTGATGACGGGGCCTCGCAGAGAAAGTAGCGAGCTCGTTTGTCCGACTCCACCCTCTCCCCCAGAAAGCCCGAGTGGCTCAAAGTGCGCGCCCCCGGGGGGCAGACCTTCCGCGGCATCAAGGATCTGCTGCGCGGTCTGACCCTGCACACCGTGTGCGAGGAAGCGCGCTGCCCCAACGTAGGCGAGTGCTGGGGCGGCGGCACGGCGACCATCATGGTCATGGGCGATGTCTGCACCCGGGGGTGTCGCTTCTGCGCGGTGAAGACGGGCAATCCTCACGGGCTGCTCGACCCGGACGAGCCCGAGAACACCGCCGAGGCTCTCTCTCGGCTGGGCCTGCGCTACGTCGTGATCACGAGTGTCGACCGCGATGATCTCCCGGACGGGGGCGCCGATCACTTCAGCCGCACGGTGGCCGCCATCAAGCGGCGCACGCCGGAGCTCGTGGTCGAGGTGCTCATCCCCGACTTCATGGGCGACCGCGACGCCCTCGCCCGCCTGCTCGAGGGCGGGCCCGACGTGGTGGCCCACAACCTCGAGACGGTGCGGCGTCTCACGCCGAAGGTGCGCGATCGTCGCGCCACCTACGACCAGTCGCTGGAAGTGCTTCGCACCCTGAAGTCGCTGCAGCCGGACCTCTTCACCAAGACCTCGCTCATGGTGGGTCTCGGCGAGACCGAGCCCGAGGTTCGCGAGGCCATGCAAGACGCTCGAGAGGTGGGGGTTGACGTGCTCACCTTCGGGCAGTACCTTCGACCCACGCCCAAGCACCTGCCCGTGGTCGAGTACGTCACGCCGCAACAGTTCGAGATCTATCGCGAGACGGGCGACGCGATGGGTTTCATGTACACGGCCTCGGGGCCGCTGGTCCGCTCTTCGTATCGAGCGGGCGAGTTCTTCCTCGAAGGCCAGATCCGCCGCCGCCGCGCTGAGCGGCCCGCCTAGTTCGGAGGAAGTCATGCAAGAGCTGCTCCAGGTCATGGACACGTCCGAGACCCGCAAGAAGGGCAAGGCCGGAAAGGCCGACACGCTGCTGACCCCAGATCAGCTGCGCGAGATCCATCGCACCATGGTGCGCACCCGCGCCCTCGAGGAGCGCGCCACCGCGCTGCAGCGCCAGGGTCGTCTCGGCTTCTACATCGGAAGCCTGGGCCAGGAGGCCGCCCACATCGGCAGCGCGTACGCCCTGCGACCCGATGACTGGATCTTCGCCGCCTATCGCGAGGGGGGCGCCGCGCTGCTGCGCGGCCTGCCCATGAAGGCGCTGGTCGACCAGTGCTTCGGCAACGCCGACGACCCCACAAAGGGGCGCCAGATGCCGTGCCACTACGCCTTCGCCAACATCAACTACGCCAGCATCTCGAGCCCCATCGGCACGCAGTGCATCGAGGCCACGGGCACGGCGATGGCCATGCGCATCCGCAAGAAGGACGCGGTGACCATCTCGTACTTCGGCGATGGAGGCACGTCGAGCAACGACTTCCACGCCGGCATGAACATGGCCGCGGTGTTCAAGGCGCCCACCATCTTCTTCTGCCAGAACAACGGCTGGGCCATCTCGCTGCCCGTGAGCCGTCAGACCGCGTCCGAGACCATCGCCGACAAGGCCGTGGCCTACGGCATGCCGGGGGTTCGCGTCGATGGCAACGATGTGCTCGCCGTCTATCAGGCCACCCGCGAGGCGGTCGAGCGCGCGCGGGCCGGCAAGGGGCCGACCCTCATCGAGGCCGTGACCTTCCGCATGGGGCCTCACTCCACCAGTGACGACCCCAGTCGCTACCGCGGCGATGCAGAGACGCAGTCGTGGAAGGAGAAGTGCCCCATCGAGCGGCTGCGTCGCTATCTCGAGCAGCTGGGCGAGTGGACGGCCGAAGACGACGAGAAGCTCTGGGAGTCGGCGCGCGCCGAGGTGCAGGCGCTGGCCCAGACCTGCGAGCAGACGCCCCCACCGCCGCTCAACTCGATGTTCGACGACGTGTACGCGCAGCTGCCCTGGCATCTCAAGGAGCAGCGCGCAGAGCTGCTGCGCATCCATCCGCCCGGGCGCAAGCAGGAGTCTGACGACTACAAGTTCCCGTGACGCCCGTCCGGCGCGCCTCTCAACCCCTTCACTCTTTCAGGAGGTCTGATTCGAAATGCCCGTGATGAACATGGTGAACGCGATCAACAGCACGCTGCGCGACGAGATGCGCCGCGACGATCGCGTGGTGGTGCTCGGTGAAGACGTGGGCGTCAACGGCGGCGTCTTCCGCGCCACCGAAGGCTTGTATCAAGAGTTCGGGGGCGAGCGCGTCATCGACACGCCCTTGTCTGAATCAGGGATTGTGGGTGCCGCCGTCGGCATGGCGCTCTACGGGCTCAAGCCGGTGCCCGAGATCCAGTTCCTCGATTTCATCTACCCCGCCTTCGACCAGATCGTGAGCGAGATGGCCAAGATGCGCTATCGCAGCGGAGGCCAGTACACGAGCAACGTGGTGCTGCGCACGCCTTATGGCGGCGGCATCCGCGGTGGGCACTACCACTCGCAGAGCACCGAGGCGTTCTTCTGCCACACGCCCGGGCTCCAGGTGGTCATTCCATCCACGGCCCACGACGCAAAGGGGCTGCTCGCCAGCGCGATCCGCGGCGACGACCCGGTCATCTTCCTCGAGCCCAAGCGGCTCTATCGCATGCAGAAGGACGAGGTGCCGGAGAACGAATACACCATTCCCATCGGCAAGGCGCGCCTGGCGCGCGAGGGGTCTGATGTCTCGCTGATCTGCTACGGCGCCATGGTGCCGGTGTGCGAGGAGGCGGCGCAGAAGGCGGCCGATGGCGGGGTGTCGTGCGAGGTTCTCGATCTGCGCACGCTGGTGCCCCTCGACATCGACGCCCTCATGGCGTCGGTCACCAAGACGGGGCGCGTGGTCATCGTTCACGAAGCAACCAAGACGGCCGGATACGGCGCTGAGATCAGCGCGCTCATCGCCGAGCGCGCCATCGACTGCCTCGAGGCGCCCATCGTGCGGGTGGCGGGTTTCGACACCCCGTTCCCGTACACGCTCGAGCATCTGTACATGCCCGACGTGGCGCGCGTGCTCGACGGCGTCAAGAAGGTGACGGGCTACTCATAGACGTTGAAGGCGCGGGGCCTCTGCTGCCGCCGCGTTCCCCGAATCGCGCGCTGACGGAAGGGCGCGCACATCGCACTGGAGGTTCACAATGGAGTTCAAGATGCCCGACATCGGCGAAGGCGTCGCCGAGGGTGAGATCGTGAAGTGGCTGGTCAAGGAAGGCGACGTGGTGGCTGAAGATCAGCCCATGCTCGAGGCTTCCACCGACAAGGCGACGGTGGTGATTCCCTGCCCCACGTCTGGCGTGGTGCAGAAGATCTTCGTGGCTGAGGGCGGCATGGCCAAGGTCGGTCAGGT
>RGZZ01000499.1 GCA_010028905.1 Pseudomonadota bacterium
GCTCAACGCGGAACCCTCGAATCTTGACCTGCCGATCGAGGCGGCCCAGGAACTCGAGGGTGCCGTCGTCGCGCCAGCGCGCCCGATCACCGGTGCGGTACAGCCGTGCCTCTCCACACGCCGAGACGAAGCGCTCAGCGGTGAGGTCAGGACGGTTCAGGTAGCCACGCGCCAGGCCATCGCCCGCCGTGCACAGCTCACCAGGCATCCCCACGGGGAGGGGCTGCAGGTGCCGGTCGACGATGTAGACGCGGGTGTTCTCGATGGGGCGTCCGATGGAAATGGTCGAGGCGCTCTCGTCGTCTGACGTCACGGCGTGACAGGTTGTGAACGTGGTGTTCTCGGTCGGACCGTAGCCGTTGATCAGCCGCCCGCCGGCCATTGCCTGGCGTGCCCTGCGAACGTGTTCGGGCGACAGGGTGTCGCCGCCCGCGATCAGCTGGCGCAGGTCCCGCAGGCATCGCGGGTGCGTGTCGACCATCGCGTGGAACAGGCCAGCCGTGAGCCAGAGGGTGGTCACGCCGTATCGGTGCACGGCCTGGGTGATCGCTTGAAGGGAGGGTGTTCCTGGTGGCGTCAGTGCGAGGCGCGCGCCGTTCAGAAGCGCCCCCCAGATCTCGAAGGTGGCCGCGTCGAACGAGACGGGGGCCAGCTGCAGGAACACCTCGTCCGCATCGAGCCGCGCGTAGCGCATTCCCTTCACCAGGCGGATGACGCCCCGATGCTCGATGGCCACGCCTTTGGGGCGTCCGGTCGAGCCGGAGGTGTACATCACGTAGGCGAGAGAGCCGGCGTGAGCACGCGCTTCAATTGCACGATCTCCCTCGTCACCCATCTCGGACGCGTCGTCGAGGTGCAAGACCGGACGCCCCGCAGGAACCCGCGTGGTCAGGTCACGGTGCGCGATCACCAGAACGGGGTCGGCATCGTCGAGTACAAAAGCGATGCGCGCATCGGGGTGGCTGGGGTCAAGTGGAACGTAAGCCCCGCCCGCCCGCACGATGGCCAGCATGGCGACGATCATCTCGAGCGATCGCTCGGTCAGCAGGCCCACCCGTGCCTCCTGCTCCACGCCGCGTGCGCGCAGCATCCTCGCAAGACGGGCTGAGCGCGCATCGAGCTCGCCGTAGGTCATCTCGTGATCATCGAATGTCAGGGCAATGGCCTGTGGGGCCTTTCGCGCCTGCGCGACGAAGAGGTCGCCCAGGCTGCTCTCGCGGGGATAGGTCGATGCGGTGCGATTGAAGTCGATGACCACACGATGGTGTTCCTCGTAAGACATGAGCTGCAGGCGGCTGACGGGCTGCTCCGGGGCAATGACCACCGACGCCAGCAGCGTGGCGTACTGCGCAAGCAATCGCCTGGCGGTGGCATCGGTGAAGAGGTCGGTATCGTACTCGAGGCGGCAGCGAAGTCTGTTTTCGGTCGTCGTGACGGCGAGGTGCAGGTCGAGCTTGGCCACGCCCGTGTCGATCTCGACGGGCGTCGACGTAAGTCCGGGCAGCCGAAGAGAACGCTCCGCTTCATCGGGGAGGTAGCTGAACGCCACCTGCGCCAAAGGGTGCATCCGGACGTCTCTGTCTGAGGCCAGCGCTTCGACCAGCGTCTCGAACGGCACAGTGTTCGCATAGGCGCCGAGTGCTGTGTCTCGCATTTTTCTGAGCAGGTCGGTAAATGTTTTGTCGTTGCTGAAGTCGGCGCGAAACACCACGGTCTCGACGAGAAGTCCGATGAGGTTCTCTGATTCAGGAATCTCTCGGTTCGTCACCGGACACCCCACCATGATATCTTCAGCGTCGGTCCATCGGTGCAGAAGCACCTGGAATGCAGTGAGCAGGGTGAGGAAGGTTGTCGCCCCGTGGGCGCGGCTCAGTGTCGTGATGCGACTTGTCAGTGTCGCGTCGAGCGGGTGGAAGGCCACGTTGCCGCGACGTGAAGGTCGCGCGGGGCGCGCATGGTCGAGGGGGAGATCGAGAACCTGTGGCGCGTCGGCGAGATGGGTGCGCCACCATGCGATTCGTGTCTCGGTCTGCGCGCTGTCGTGAACCTCTCGCTGCCAGGCAGCATAATCGGCGTGCTGGATCGGCATCGGCGGCAGGGTGGGGGCGTCGCCGCCCATGTGCGATGCGTACACCGCGCCCAGCTCATCGACCACGATCTCGGCCGAGCGTGCGTCGAACGCGACGTGATGGAAGACGAGCACCAGCAGGTGCTCCTGGTCTGACATGCGCACCAGGGAAGCGCGCAGCGGCCAGTCTCGGGCGAGATCGAAGGGAACCCGTGCCGCCGTTGTTGCCGCTTCAAGCGCCGCGGCCTCACGTTCGTCCGGCGGTTTCGCGCGCACATCGATGAGGGTCATCGGAAGGGAGGCGGGCGCGCTGATGCGCGCGAACGGCTGCCCCTTCTCCGCGACGAGCGTGGTGCGCAGCACCTCGTGTCTGGCCACCATCGCATCGATCGCGGCCTGCAGCGCGTCGCGCGCGAGTTCGCCGCGCAGGCGCAGTGCCATCGGCACGTTGTACAAGGCCGTCATCGGCTCGATCTGGTCGATGAGCCACATGGCCTGCTGCGCGAACGACAAGGGCAGCGCACGGTCTCGGGAGACGGGCGTGGGGTGGGGGAGAGCGTGCCCTCTTCCCCGTTCCACGGCTGCGGCCAGGCCGACCACCGTGGGGGCCGCCATCAGGTCGGGCATCGCGATGGCCACGCCAAAGGCGTCGCGGATCCTTGCCAGGATGCGCGCAGCCATGAGCGAGTGGCCACCGAGGGTGAAGAAGTCGTCGTGGCGACCGACCCGCTCCACTTCCAGCGCCTCGCACCAGATGAGGGCGAGGGCGCGCTCGATGGGCGTTCGTGGGTTTTCGTGGCCATCGTTGCGCGCTTCGTCGGCCGATGGGGGGGGAAGGGCGGTGCGGTCGATCTTGCCGGAAGGGGTGCGCGGAAGCGATGCCACGATTGCGAAACCCGACGGGACTGCGGCGTCTGGCAGTCTGTGCTTCAAGAACGCGCGCAGCTCGGCTGCAGTGACGTTGGCGTCGGTGGCCACGTGAGCCACCAGGCGACGATGGCCGGATGGTTCGAGGGGGGTGGTGACGGCGGCTTCACGTACCGCAGGGTGTCGTTCGAGAGCGGTCTCCACCTCTTCAGGCTCGATGCGGACCCCGCGGATCTTCACCTGCCGGTCGAGGCGACCGCAGTAGGCGAGCATGCCATCGGCAAGCCAGCGCGCCCGGTCGCCGGTGCGGTAGAGGCGGCCGGGTCCGAACGGGTTCGGGATGAAGCGCTCCGCGGTGAGGCCGGGGCGGCGGAGATACCCTCGCGCGAGGCAGGATCCGCCCACGTGCAGCTCCCCTGGGAAGCCCACGGGGGGGGGCTGCCCATATCGGTCGAGCACGCAGGCCCACACGTGGGGCAGGGGAGGGCCGATGGGGCAGTCGCGGTGATCGTCCCACGTATCCGGCACATCAAACCAGGTGACGGCCACGGTTGCCTCGGTGGGCCCATACGTGTTGATGAGGCGCACCGCTTGTGGTGTGAGG
>RGZZ01000500.1 GCA_010028905.1 Pseudomonadota bacterium
CCGAGGCGGCGGCTCACGAGGGGGCGGCGGGCGACCTGGGCGCGTTCGCCCAGGGGGTGGCCGACATTCTCGAGCGCTATGGCGTCGAGCGGTACATCGCCGACGTCGGGTCGCCGTACGTGGCCCGGGAGCAGCGGGTGGTGGGCTCGGTGCCCGTCGACGACCCGGCCCGCGATCGGTGTGTCGCCGAGATCGCGCGCTACGGGTTTCGCACCGAGGCTCGGGTGCTTCGCCCTCTCGAGGTCGTGGTCACCGCGTTTCGTCCTTCCCAGAACCAAGAACCCCCGTCGCCCGTCGAGGCGGCGGCACAGTAGGAGAGCAGCATGGCAACACGTGTGTATGGAATCGATCTGGGCACGACCTACTCGTGCATCTCGTATTGCGACGAGTCCGGACGCCCCGTGGTCGTTCCCAACGCCGAGGGCGAGCTCACGACCCCCTCGGTGGTCTTCTTCGAGAACCCCTCCAACGTGGTGGTGGGCGTGCAGGCCAAGAACGCCAGCAAGGTCGAGCCGGAGCGGGTCGCCGCCTTCGTGAAGCGCAGCATGGGCGACGGTTCGTATCGCTTCAACGTCGACGGGCGCGAGCACACCCCGGAAGAGATCTCGTCGCTGGTGCTGCGCAAGGTGGTGGGCGACGCCGCGCAGGCGCTGGGCGAGCCCATCACCGATGTGGTCATCACCTGCCCGGCCTACTTCGGCAACAACGAGCGAGAGGCCACGAGAAACGCCGGCAAGCTCGCGGGGCTGAACGTGCGGCACATTCTGAACGAGCCCACGGCGGCCGCCATCTGCTACGGGCTCATCAACGCCGGGGTCGAGAAGACGGTTCTCGTGTACGATCTCGGTGGCGGCACGTTCGACATCACGGTCATCGCCATCAAGGAGAAGTCCATCGAGGTGGTCTGCACGGGCGGCAACTTCCGGCTCGGGGGCAAGGACTGGGATGATCGCATCATCGACTACTTCGCCCAGGCCTTCGTCGAGCGCCACCCCGACATCGGTGACCCCCGGGACGATCCGTACGCCTTTCAAGAACTGGTGACGGCGGCGGAGGCCTGCAAGAAGGGGCTGTCGACCAAGGATCGCTGGCCGCAGATGGTGGTGCACGGCGGCGTGCGCGAGCGCGTCGAGCTCACCCGCGAGAAGTTCGAGGAGATCACGGCCGATCTGCTCGAGCAGACGGTCGAGCTCACCCGTAATGTGCTCGAGCAGGCGAAAGAGCGCGGCTACAGCCGCATCGATCAAGTGCTGCTGGTGGGCGGGTCGAGCAAGATGCCCGCGGTGGCGAAGCGGCTGGGCGAGGTGTTTGGCATCGAGTCGCAGCTGTTCGAGCCCGATCTGGCGGTGGCCAAGGGCGCTGCCCTGATGGGGGTGCGGCTCGTGGCGGGCGAGCTTCTGCGCGAGGCCATTGCCGCCGACCGCGGGGGGCAGGCGGCCGACGTCGACCTCGAGCAGGTCGATCGAAAGACGCTCGAAGACGTCGCCCGCAAGGTGGCGGCGGACGGGGGGCGCGTGCTGCGCCTGCCGGGCAAGGAGCTGGCCGACTACGCCAGCACGCGGGTGCGAAACGTGAGCTCGAAGGCGTTCGGCGTGGCCATCGTCGACGATCGTGACAATGACAAGGTCGCGCATCTCATCGGCGCCAACACGCCGCTTCCGGCCGAGCACCTCGAGACGGGGTTCGGTACGCGAGTGGCCAACCAGGTGACGGTTCGCCTGCGCGTCATGGAGCAGGCGGGCGAGGTGGCCTCGAGCGTCTTCGAAGACAATCGCCTCATCGGTGACGGCGAGCTTACCGGCCTTCCCCAGCCCCTGCCGGCGGGCGCTCCCATTCACGTCAAGTTTCGCCTGCGCGAGGACGGCACGCTCGAGGTGATGGGCTTCGAGCCGAACTCGAAGCGCGAGGTGACCTTTCAGATCAAGGTCGATGGCATTCTCTCAGACGAAGAGGTGGCCGAGCGACGCTCTGATCTGATGCAAATCCAGGTCTCCTAGTGAAAGAGGCGGAGGCTGCGGGCCAGGCGAGCACCCCATTCGACGCCGTGGCCTATCAAGAGACCGTTCTGAAGCCCGCCCTCGCGGCGTTTCACGCCGATGGGTCGCTGCCGGACTACTTTGCCCGCTACGGCCTCTCGCCCGACGTGAGCGACGGCGATGTGATCCGGCGGGCCATCAGTGACGTGCTCTCGTATTGGAACCGGCAGAAGAACAACGCCAGCTACGGGCCCCTGCTCGGCGTGCTGCTCGAGCCCAAGGAGGTCGAGCGCACCCGAACCGTTCTCACCGATCCCCGGCGAAGGCTCGAACAGCGCACCGCGGTCGAGGCCATGCGCAGAGAGCAGGCCCTGGGCGCGGAGCGCGAGCTCGAATCGTACGTCCGGATCATCGCCGCGAAGGGCTACCGCACGGCCGAAGAGACCCAGCGCATCATCACGCGGTTCAAGACACGGGGATTCACGGTTGCCCAGATCGAGGAGCGGCTCAAGGTTCCGCTGCGCGATGGGTCTCGTTCGCAGGCTCTCGACGAGGGGCTGCCGGCGTCTACGAGGGCGAACATTCGCAAGCACCTGGCCGTGTTCAAGCAGAAGACGCTGTACGACTTCATCGGTGTCGCGCCCGACGCACCGGTGGCCGAGGTCGAGGCGCGCTACGAAGAGACGGTCGAGAGCTGGAAGAGCCGACCGGTCAGTGAGCAGAAGGCGGCTGCCCAGGTGCTTCTGGCGCAGGTCAAGCTGTACCTCATCAACGAAGACGGATCGCGCTATCGCGCCGCACTCGACTACGAGCGTCTCGAGGGGCTGCGGTCGCGTCTCGAGGTTGCGGCGGCCGACAAGCGCATCGATCGCCACGAGTTCAGCGCCCTGCGCGTCTGGGCCGTCGAGCAGGGCATCGCCGACGCGGCGGCCACCGACATCATTCTCGCCATGGCCGATCAGATCAAGGCGCATGTCGAGTGGACCGATACGCCATTCGTGGTCTGCGGCTACTGCAACGCCGCCACGCCCGACGAGCCGTCGGTGCAGCACTGCCGCGCCTGCGGCGAGCCGCTGCGCATCGAGTGCGCGCAGTGCAAGGCGTCGATGTCGACGAGCCAGACGGCGTGCACCGCGTGCGGGTACCATCTCACGTCGTATCTGCGCCTGCGAAGCCTCACCCCCCGTTTCGAGCAGGCCCTCGATCTCGGCGATCTGCGTGCCGCGTCGGCCCTGCTCGAGCAGTGCAGGGGCGTGCTGCCCAAGGGGGCTGAGCTGAGCCGTCTCGGTCAGGCCCTCGAGGCCCGGCGCGAGGCGCTCGAGTCGCTGAGACGCAGCTTCGACGAGTGCGTACGCACCCGTCTGCGGTCTGCGGCCCAGACCTTGCGGCTGCTCACGTCGGTGGCGCCGGGATATGTGGGGGCCGACGGTCGGGGGGTGGGCGATCTCGAAGCGGTTCTCGAGACCTTTCAGCAGCGCTTCCGCGACGCCGTGCAGGCGGGTGAGCAGCACCTCGAGGCGGGGCGCGGTGACGAGGCATGGTCGGCCTTTCGCGTCGCGGCCG
>RGZZ01000501.1 GCA_010028905.1 Pseudomonadota bacterium
AAATGGAAGCGCGGGGTGGCCGCGTGGGACGCGGGCAGGAAAAGAGAACACCGGCGCGCCCAGGGCTCAAGTCTCCATTTTGTCATGGCGGATTCCCTGGGCGAGACTCTCGCGCAGGGGAAAACGCGCTGGGATGCTGAGGACCTGTGCGACCAAGCTCTGACGATACTGGGGCGCGTCTTGGTTGGCGATCAGACGCTCCATGATACTCTGGATGCCAACGCCGCGAGCAGTTCTGGGGAGGCGCGCGCGTTTGTGCTGGGGCTGCAGGAGAGACCTCCGCGGCCCGCCAAGAGTACTCCGTTGGATCTGGAGGCCGTCATTCGTACCTGTGTGGAAGACGACGACGTGACTCCTCAGGTCGCGGAAAGGCGTCTTGCCAAGGTTGCACTCGTGCGTCAATTGAGGGAGTCTTCTCAGGAGCAGCGTGAGATCGCAAAGCGCCAGAAGGTCGCAGATATTGAGAAATACGAGGCCGAGACGAGTGCTAATATCGAGGAGCTCCGCGCTCGAAAGGAAGCAAACATCGAGAAGCTCCACGCAGAAAAGGAAGCAAACATCAAGAAGCTCCACGCAGAGCGCGACCAGGCGCAGGCGGAGCGCGCTCGCATCCAGGCGGAGCGCGCTCGCATCCAGGCCGAGCGGCAGCAAATGCAAGAGGACGCCGAGGCTCTTCGAGAGCGGCGCGCGCGGCAACACGTCCACGACTCCGAGGTGGCAGCGGAGGAGCGCCGCGCGGACATCCGCGACAGAGCGGCCAAGGGCCGCATTTCGCAGGAGGCGGCCGCTGACATGCTCGGCGAGAGCCGCCGGACGCCCATCGTGCGCTTCGAGAAGTGGATCGGCACGCATTGCGAGTGCAAAACGCCCTCCCGCTGTTCTTCGGTACTCGCGAAAATGTTCAAAGTGGAGGTGGAGGCTGGACGGCACGCGAAGCCGCGGACGCACAAGAACGAAGCCGGCGCTTGGAATCTGTACGTGGAGCACGACGGGCCCCTCCTGCAACGCCTGCACCAGCAGCTTCACGACAAGCGCAAGGGCGTGGACGAGAATCAAGCCAGGTTGACCTTCTCGGGAAGTTCACGGGAGAGCCGTGACGCCGCGTAGGCGACGACTCCGGGGATGTCGGACGCGTGGACGGGAGAATCATCGCTCTGAGGCCAAAAAAGAGCATTTACCTGCCGTGGGCCTCATGGTCCGCTTGCTCCCGTGAGCAACGACGCCGCCGCACGTGGGGTCGTGCATGCCGTGGACGCGCCGCGCGCGGGAGCTGCTGGACAAGAGCTCGACCTACTACCGCAGCTCTGGGGCCCAGTGGGTCTGCGCCCAGTTTTGGGCTCGGGGCGAGTGAGAGGCCAGGGCTGCGTCGGGGGAGCCGCGCGCAACAGAAAGCGCACGCGTTGCGAAAAAAAACCTTTGCGCTCGTGGGGAAAGAAGGATTTTCAGAGCATCGTCGAGGAAATGGAAGCGCGGGGTGGCCGCGCGGGACGCGGGCGGGAAAAGAGAACAGCGCGCACAGGGCTCAAGTCTCCATTTGGCCATGTTTGCCTTCCAGCTCGTGGCGGATGCCCTGGGCGAGACGCTCGCGCAGGGAAAAGCGCGCTGGGATCAGGCTCGGCAGCGACTTGGACGGCGCAAGCTCCAGCTGCCTCCGACGACCAAGGCAAAACCAACGGGCGCGAGGCAGCCCACTCCGCTGCTAGCCGCCAACGACGCGGCCAAGGCGGTCGGCAATGGAGCGCAAAGGCTGCGGACAGCCCTAGTTGACTCGAGCGGGGCTCCTGCCAGGTCTCACAGGCATCGCCTCGAGATTACGTCAAGAAAAAACGGGCCCGCGGGACAAGCAGGGAACAGACAGGGCCTCAGACATTTCTGCAAGAAAAAGATTCTTCGGGGTTCCGTCGTGGGAAAAACGGGACTCCCCCAATGCGCGCGCACGGGAGCAGCATGTGACACGCGCACCCGAAGCGCAGCCGAGGGCTCAGCAACCTTGATCCCCCGACATGTCGCGCTTCGCCTCTCCGCCGCCCACACGGCCTGCAGCGCAACGGGCGCCCAGCTGGCGCGAGGCGCCGCAGCCGCCGCCTTGTCAGCTGGAGCGAGCGGTGCTGCGCGCCGAGATGCACGAGCTCATCGCGGTCCTGCGCGAGCACCAGGAGGAGCTCTTGCTGCCGGTGCGGCGCGGCAAGCCCCTGCTTGTGCTCGCCGTCGAGTGCGGCCGGTCGCCGCAGGACCTGGCCGCCATGCTGGACTGCGGGGTGGTACTGGACCAGCAAGACCTCGACGGCAAGACTGCGTTGGAAAGGATCGTCGAGAAGGACGCCTTCGGAGCTCAGCACGGGCGCGAGCTCACGTCCTCCGCGATCCGCCTGCTGAGCCGCGGGGCGCGTGCGCCCGGAGCTGGCATAATTCCAGGGCGCGGCAATGCGGCAGCCACGTGCGCGGCGGAGTACCACGGCGCCTTGGCCGCGCGCACGCTGCGTCTGGCTGCTCGCTCCGGAGTCCTCCCCGATTGGCTGAGCGTGGTGGCGGGCTTCGTGGCACGGTGAGGCCGCTGAGGAGCGCGCCCGGCGCCTGGCCGCGGCTCTGAGCCCGGCGGAGCGGGCCGTGGAGTGGCCCGTGCACGCCGCGGAGCTGGAGCCGCAGTGGGACGAGGCGCCCTGAGCCGCGAAGGGTCCTGAGCCGCGAGGGGTCCGCGGCAGCGCTCGTACAGAAATCGAGAGCCCGAGCGCGCGTCGGGCGACGGCGCGCGACCTTGACGCGCGCGGTATGCCGCGTATTGCATACGCGAGCAAAAGAACCAGCAAGAGACAAAAGCCCGGACGCGGCCGAGACGGCGGTCCTCGACATACGCGCGCCGTGTGCGCGTCAGCGCGCGGAGCGCCCTTGGAAGGAGCGGGCGAAAACTGCGAAACTCGCACAAGAACGCGCGGAGAGCGCCGCATGCGATGCGGCCCTGGATTTGCAAGATGAAAGACCGAAATCTAACCGGCCTCGAAGTCGAAAAAGACAGGGGGAGAACGCTCGCAACCGCCGGAGGAACGGCCAAATAGCAAAAGGCGGCAAAAGCGGAGAGCACTGTCGCGACGCGGCTTGGATCGGCAAGATGAGGGACCGAAATCTGGTCGAGTAAACTTGAGGTCGCAAAAGCCAGAGGGAACGCTCGGATCCGCGCGAGAGGCAGAACCGAAAAGAGCGCGCGGAGCGCTGTGCGCATCGCGTCCGCGCGCGGTCTGCGTTTAGGCGCGAGAGCTGAGGTCGCCTCTACTCGACTCCCCGCATTGATGGCGCAGGAGCGCACCTGCCCTCCCAGGCCTCCAAGTTTCACATCGAGTTTTTCGCGAGAAGGCGCTCTGCGCTCTGCGGGAATCCGAGAAAACTTTCCGTCGGCTTCACGTCGCGGCGGCCTCTGCGGCAAGGCCGCGCATCGCGCTTCCGCGACAGCGCTCACGAGCGGACCGCCCGACGCCGCGCCCGCAGCATTTGACAGGCTCCCCCTCCCGCTTCCACAGGCTCCCCTCCCGCTTCC
>RGZZ01000502.1 GCA_010028905.1 Pseudomonadota bacterium
GGCGGCGTGCCGGCATGACCCGTCGCCGTGCTCCCCGCGGTGTGTGTCCCCGACTCGAGCGGTTCGCGGCCCAGGAACACGCGTCCCACGACGGCGTCGATCCCCTGGGTCAGCACGAGACGTTCCCAGCGCTTGGCGAAGGTGTCGCCGTTGCTGGGGTTGCTCAGCGCTGAAGCGCTGCTCACGCCGTGAACGACCCCGGCGACCACATCTCCCACGAACCCGAGGCTCAGCGCAAAGCCAGGCGACATCAGGGCAAGTCCCGGCAGACCGGTGAGCGACCCCACGATCGACGCCGCGACCACGGTGTCGACCGCGAGATGGGCCGCATCGACCGCGATGCCGAGCGCAGCGCCGCCGCGCGTGGGGGCGCCGAGCGCTCCCGTGGGGGGCGGATCGCCGTCGTGGCGAGATCTGGCGCGCGCGGTCTTCCAGGTGTTGGCGAGGCTCAGCATGTCGAGGGCGGGCGCGGCGAGGCGATATCCCGTGTAGGCGTGCTGCTCGAACAGCTGCGCAGCGGCCGCGGGAACGAAGCCCGTCGAGATGAAGGCGCCAGACACCGACCGCATGGCGGCGAGGGTGGTGAGATTGGTCTCGACGCCGAAGCCCGCGACCACCGTGTCAGTGACGGTTCCCGCCACTCCCCCCAGGATCTGGCGCAGCGTGTCATAGATGCCGCCGGGAGGCCCGTCGCTCTGGGCCTGACGCGAAGGTGGAACGGCCGGCGGGGTCGCCGAAGGCCGGGCGGCGTGCGCGGCACGCCCTGGCACTTGAGGTGAAACATTCATGGGCACGATCTCCTCTTGAGATCGCCCCTCGAGCCTGCTCATCATACGCCGGACGCGTGACGGGTTGGTTGCCAAGATGTAACAGATTCACGCCCTCAGCCCTGTACCGCGCCCGCCCCCGATCAGCTCGCGCCCTCGGCGCTGTAGCGCGCCAGCAGACCGCTTCGCAGCACGCTCCGGTGCACCGCGGAGAACACGAGCATGCCCAGCACCACATAGCCCGCTGAGAGACAGAGCCCCACGACGAGATCGGTCATCGACCAGGGCGCGCCCGACATCATGGCCCGCATGTTCTCGAACACGTAGGTGGGCGGAAGCACCTTGGCCACCGCTTGCATCCAGGTCGGCAGCACGCGCTGGGGATAGAACACCCCCACGAAGGGAGACAGCAGCGCGGGCACGGGCCACACGAACCACTCTGCGGCCGGCCCCAGGCGCAGCACCATGGCGCTGGCCATGATTCCCAGGGCGATGCCGAACGCGAGCATGATGGCCAGGAACCCGCCCAGCGCAACGATGTCGCCGGTCCAGGTCAGGCCGAATCCCCACGCGGCGATGGCGACCATCATCAGCAGCCCCAGCGTGCTCGTGAAGAAGCACGTGAGCACGAGACCGAGCACGTACTCCCCCGTCGTGAGGGGCGAGGAGAAGAGGTTGAGGAAGTTGCGCGACCACACGTCCTCGAGGAAGGCCGTGGTGACCCCATGCATGACGCGATCGAAGTAGTTCCACAGCAAGGTGGCCCCGAGGAGGGTCGGTAGCAGGCCCACGCCAGATGCGGTGATGCTCTCGAAGTACCGTGACGTGAAGCCCCACAAGACCACGTTGACGCTCACCCAGGCGAAGAGCGGCACCACCCGCGCCCAGCTGCCCCGCAGCAGGTAGATCTGGCGCAGCACCACGGCCCACACGCGGTCAAGGCAGATCACGACACGCCCTCGAGGCTCAGCGGCTCGCGCGCCACAGCGATGAACAGCGCGTCGAGGTCGGCCTTGCCGTGCTCGGCGGGAAGGGTGCGCGGATCGCCCTCGAGCAGCACCCGCCCGTGCGAAACGAACAGAACCCGATCACAGACGTCGGCCACCTCGTGCATGTTGTGCGAGGTCCACAGCACGGCGCCGCCCTCGGTGGCCACATACGAGCGGATGTGCTCGCGGATGTCCCGGGCCGTGGCCGGATCGAGAGACGCCGTGGGCTCATCGAGCAGCAGCAGGCGCGGCTTGTTCAGAAACGCCTTCGCCAGGCCCACACGGCTCTGCTCACCAGACGAGAGCAGCCCGCAGCGCGTGTCGGCCAGCCGCGTGAGGTCGAGCATCTGCATGACCTCGGCCACCCGGCTCTCGCGCTGGGGAACGCTGTAGAGCAGCGCGGCCAGCGTGAGGTTCTGACGCACCGAGAGGTTGCCCGGCAGCGGCGCGTACACGGCGGCGAAGTTCGTGCGCCCCAGGGCCTTCGAGCGCTCGGCGGTGAGATCGACGCCATCGATGGTGATGCGCCCGGAGGTCGGTTCGAGAATCCCGAGCACGAGGCTGATGGTCGTGGTCTTGCCCGCGCCGTTGGGCCCGAGCAGCCCGACGATCTCGCCCGCGCGGACGCAGAACGACACCCCGTCGACGGCGCGCACCTCGCCGTACGACTTGCACAGATCACGGGCCACGAGGATGTCGGTCATGCGGGCAGCCAGGCCCCTTCGACGATGGACTTCACAGCGCAGGCCGGATACCGTTCGGGCGTCGGAAATCCTGCATCGACCCGCAGCCCTTCGGCCGCGCACCGCGGGGCCCCTCAGGCCTCGTCGGCGGCGCAGCGGAACCCGACGTCGCACGCCGACGCGTCGGGGCGATAGAAGTTCCGGGTCGGCTCAGACGTTCGCAAGATGACCCGATACTCGGTTCCGAAGTGGCGGTCATCGGCGTAGGTTCCCGGATAGCGATCGTACCAGGTGCTGGTCCACTCCCAGGGGAAGGTGGCCCCGGGCACGAGAACACCGCGGTCGTTGGCCGCGCGCCATTCGAGCTCGGAAGGCAGGCGCAGCCCGGCCCAGTCTGCGTACGCCCGGGCGTCAGACCAGCGCCCGCCTCGGCCGCCACCGCAAGCCAGCCCCCGTCGGTGGGGTCGCCACAGGCGCGGGTGAACGCGCGGAACTGAGCGTTGGTGACCAGCCCGGCCGCGATGCGGAAGGGGGCATACGCGAGCGTCACGCCGCGCGCAACGGTCTTCTCACCCCCGCCCACCGAGACCATCTGCGAGCCGTCTCCCGCGCGCTGCACGCGACGGGTCTCGAGAGGCGCCGTGGGAGCGCTTGCGGAAGGGCCGTCGCCCACCAGCGGACGCAGCAGCGCACGTGCGGCGGCAAATCCGAGGATGCCGCCGGTGGCGCTGCCGATGAGAAGGTTGCGAAGCCGCATATCCGAGAGTTCGAGCCGCCTGACCTGGGGCCTGCTACCAGCGTTCACACGCCGGCAACAACCCGGTCTGCGAACCGGTGCTACAATGATGTTGAGGGGATAGAGACCGTGACCATCAACAACCTTTCCGCACTCCATCTGAAGGCCGCCCCAGGCGCCGCGGCTTCTCACATGACCGCTTCCATCGCGGCCCACAACACCGCACCCGCGCAGCCCGCCCGCCTCGGCCGCCACCGCAAGCCAGCCCCCGTCGGTGGGGTCGCCACAGGCGCGGGTGAACGCGCGGAACTGAGCGTTGGTGACCAGCCCGGCCG
>RGZZ01000503.1 GCA_010028905.1 Pseudomonadota bacterium
CCGGTCGCAGCACCCGCCGCGCCTCGCTCAGCACCTCCCAGAAGCGGGGCTCGTGCTCGAGCACGCTGTTGCACAGCACTGTGTCGAACGACCCGTCTGCGAACCGGGAGAGGTCGTTGCCCCGCGCGCGAACGATCGTGATGCCGTCGATGCGCGAGGGGCCTTCCGGGTTCACGCCCACCCGCGACCGCGCATCGCGCAGGCAGGGGAGCATGAGCAGCGTGTCGGCCGCGGGCACGGCACCGATCTCGAGCACGTCGCCTCCACCCCCGCGGCGGGCACAGATCTCCTCGAACTCGGCAAAGATGGTGGGGTGCACGGGGGCGCTGTTCGCGCGCCGTCGCAAGGCGTCCTGTCGGCGCGGTCGGGGAGGGGAGACGCCGATCGCGAGCGAGAAGCCTGTGCTGATGATTGTTTCGCGCCAGCCGCCTCCCGTGCTGTTCGTCGTTCCCGACCTGTCTCGGTCGGGCGCGCCCGCCGTGGCCCTCTCGTTCATGCGATGGCTGACATCGCGAGGGGAGACGGGGTTCGAGCTGCTCGTGGGCGGCCCTCGCGCCGCGCAAGACACGGCACCCGGGATGGCCCGCTACGACGAGGCCGCCGCACTGGGGCCCGTGCACATGCTCACGGCGAGCTCGCCGAGGCTTCCGGAGAACGACGCGGCGCTGCGCGCCGGACGCTACGGTCTCGTGCACGCCTTCAGCGCCGTGGCCCTCGAGCCGCTGGCACGCTTCGAGCGGGGAGGGGCTCCGCTTGTCTGTCACGCCCTCGAGCAGCAGTTCACCATCGCATCGGCCCTGGGGCGGCGCTTTCCCGAACTGGTGCGAGCGGTCGATCACTTCGTGGCATGCGGCCGCGCGGTCGGAGACGCTGTGGCCCGCTTCGCGGAACGCCCCCCAGATTCGGTCGCGGTGATTCCCAACGCGGTCGACGTCGACGCGGTGATCGCGCAGGCCGCGCGGCGCGATCGGGCCGCCCTTCGCGCGACTCTCGGTGCTGCGCCGGACGCAACGGTGGTGGTGGGATGCGGACGCCTGTCGTGGACGAAGGGAACCCATCTCATCGTTCCCCTGGCGCAGGCGCTGCGCCGGTCGTCGCTCTCGAATCGGTTCTGCCTCGCGTGGGTGGCTTCGAACCCAGGGGGCGTGGAGCACGCAACGTTGCTGCACGAGATCGAGCGGGCGGAGCTGACGCCCTGGGTGCGCGTCGTGGTGACCGACGGTCCGCCCGCGGCGGTCTTCGGCGGGGCCGACATCTTCGCGCTCCTGTCGCTGGAGGACGCGTGTCCGCTCGTCATGCTCGAAGCCGCCGCGAGTGGGCTGCCCGTGGTGGGATTTGCCGGGTCGGGTGGGGTGGTCGAGTTCGTCGATGGCGCGACCGAGCTGCTCGCGCCCTACGGAGATGTCGAGGAGATGGCGCGGCGCATCGCGGCGCTCGCGACAGATGAGACGCGGCGCACGGCGACGGGGGCCGCGTGTTTGCGGCGCGTGCGTGAGCGCCACGACGAGGCCGTGGTCTTCGGTGCCCTGGCAGAGCGCATCGAAGCCTGGAGACGTCGATGAGCTGACCCCGAAAAAAAATTTCGGTCGATCTGCAAATCGGCCGCGCTCGATGCTCTCACCTGACATAGGAAGAGACGAGAGCGCGCCAGTGGTTGGCGTGCGGACGAGGAGACCGAGATGATTCACGCCCTTTTTTCAAAGGAAGACTACCGCCGCCCCCGCCGTTTTGACTCCCGCATGTTCGACCGTGCCTTCGCTGGACTCGAAGACGACCAGGAGAGCGGTGACGGATGCGCCTACGGTGAGGACCAGGTCTCCTTCTCGGCGGCTGCCCTCGACCTGCTCGACACCGCGGTCTGCGAACCCGCCACGACGCGCACGTGACGCGCCTGCGAGGCTTCTGGCGTGGCGACCCGCACGCCCGAGCGCGTGATTACGGTGCGGTCACCTGCGGCGGTACCACGAAGATGCCGTCGATGGTGTCCTCCTCGAGCCCGACCAGCAGGGGCTTGCGCGCCTGCGGAAGCACCGCCACGCTGAACAGCTCCTCCACCCCCTGGGTGAACGTCACCCGCGCGATCTCAGCGCCCGTGGCGAGGTCGACTACGCTCACCGCGCACTGCAGGGCGTCGCGCATCTCGTCGAGGGGGGTGCCCCCGAACTCCCGGTTCTCGCGCGCCTTGCACAGCCCCACGAAGGCGAATCGGTCGTAGAAGGCCAGGCCGCGCAGGAAGCCCGGCAGCCGGACAACGGTCTCGCGCCGCCCGCTGGCCGCATCGATGCACACCAGCTCTCCGCGTCCGGAGTCGAGCACGTACAGGCGTTCGTTGTGCAGCCGCGGGGAGTGGGGGATGACGAGCCCGCGGGCCACCATCTCTCCGCTGGGCACGTGCATCACGAACCCGCTGCTCGTCTCTTGCTGGCGCCATCCCTCTGCGGTGTCTGCTTCGGCGCGAGCGGTCACGTAGAGCGGGCCGTCCGCGTTGGTGGCCACGCCGTTGAGGTGGCAGCGATCGTCCGGCGTCAGGCCCGAGATGAACGGCGGACGCCACAGGGGCACGAAGCTGTAGCCGGGCTGAAACGTGCACACCGCGACGAGGGTGTCGCCCGCGAAATCGAGATCGTGCACGAGCATGTCGCCGGTCACGTGCGACTGGCGTGGAGCCAGCACAAGGTCGTGCTCGAGCACGCCGCCGTCGCTGCGGCGCAGGGCGCCGGTGGGGGTGAAGCGCCAGATCATGCGGCGGGTTCCCACGACCAGCTCGCGACCGCTGTATGCCGCTCCGGTGGGGCGCTCGAAGTAGCGCTGCGTCATCACCATGCGCTCGCCGTTGGCGGCCAGGCACAGCACGCTCTGGGCCTGATAGGTCGTGATGATCAGCGAGATGCCCAGGGCCTGGAACAGGTTGGGCACGTTCTCGGAGTGTCCGTAGCCGATGGGACCCACGAGTCTGGGGCTTGTGCTCATGAATCGGTCTCCTGAGATGTCTTGAGGGAGTGGACGGGCCACGAGGGCCGTATGTGAAGGGCGCGCGTCGTCTTCGTCACGACGAGGCGTCTCGGGAAGCGTTTGACCCCGTCGAGAAGAGTGCGGCGTCCGGTGCGGGCGCGCGCTGCTCCGGGGGGGCGAAGCGCCGGGTCATCTCGGCCATGAGACGCGGTTCGTCCCAGGGCGCCTCGTGGTGGTCGTCGATGAGATGGGGGCTCTGCGGGTCGCGCATCCACTCGGTGGGGAACAGGGTGACCTGAAGCGGGGCGCCGGATCGACCCACGGGGTGGCCGGCCACGGCGGGAGGGCCGGTCGGCGTTCCGCGCAGGGCGTCGCGCAGCACGGCGCAGAGGTCGAGGCCGAAGAGAGGGCCCAGGCGTGTGGTGGGTACCAGCCGGGGATTGATCTCGAGAAGGCAGGGCTCACCCGTGGAGGGATCAATGCGGAACTCCACATCGCCCACGCCGCTCAGGCCGAAGTGCTCGA
>RGZZ01000504.1 GCA_010028905.1 Pseudomonadota bacterium
ACGCCCTGCGCGAGGCCGGCACCATCCGTCCCGACGTCCTCTGCCCCGGCACGGGGCCACAGGACGCCCCGGTGCGCGACGAGCAGGGGCGCATCGTCGCAGTGACGCGTCTCGTCCACACGACGACCAGCGTCGCGGACGTGCTTCGCGCCGAGCGCCGGGGTGCCGCGTGACGGCCCCCGCACCGCTCCTCTGTCTCAACCCCTTCGTGCAGCGGCAGACGGTGGACTCCCCGTTCTCGTCGTTCGACGGATCGTGGGGAGACCTGCTCGCCCGCGTCGAGGCCGGCTTCGTGGCCGGGAACGTGCGTCCCGGCTACCGGGACGGCGTGTGCCTCGTGGACCTCAACCCCGAGGGCATCCGTTCCGGCGTCGTCCTCCTCAAGGAGGGCGACCTGCTCGTGGGCTCCTTCACCCCCCGCCGCGCAGACGAGGCCCCCCGCAAGCAGGTCCTCGCCAAGGGGGCACGAAAGATGCCCGCCGTCACGGCGTACGCCGTCCTGTACCGCGCCGACGTTCTGGCCGAGGGCGGCGACAACACCCTGCCTGTCGAGAGCGGCGGGTGGGAGGTGATCTCTCTCAACGCTTCCCCGGTCGAGGGAGACGCGCCGATGGACCCTCTCACGCTGATGTACAACCACTTCTCGGGAGAGGGCGGGACCGCTACCCACATGACCGACGAGGCCTTCGTCGCTGCGCTGCGAGCAGGCTTCCACTGGTGGAAGGACAAGGCGATGGCAGGGGGTGCGTGACGGGCCCCTAGCGGGCCCAGCGGTGTACGCGCAGTGCTACAGACCCCTCTCACGGCTTGCACCTGTGAGAGGACACCGCTAGTGTGTCTTCGTGCAACAGGGCACACCCTCCTGCTGGGGAGTAGGAGAGGGCAAGGTTAGGGGAACACACAAAGCCGCCTCGGGAGACCGGGGCGGCTTTCTGGTGCGTGATGCGACGGGGCTGGCGGCCACACCTGTCGCCCCACGCAGCGGCTACGTCCCCTCGACCGGGGCCCCTCCTCGGGTTCGGGAGGGCACCTTCTTCCCCGCCGCGCGGAAGAGGACGTTGCGGACCCACTCGCTGAACGACATGTCCATCGTCGCTGCGTAGGCCCGCAGGATGCGCTCCTCTTCATCGCTGACGGCGAAGGTGAGGGTGTTGCGGCGGGTCTTGTCGGGGGCCACCCGAGGGTGCCGGTAGTGCTTCTTGCGCCGATCCCCCACCATCGGCACGGGGAGTTCCTGTCGGCCCCGCATCCACGCCCCGGCCTCTACGTCGTTCGGCCCCACCGCGTCGGGGAGAGGGGTCATGGCCTCTACCGGGGCACGGGGCGGGGGAGGGGGAGGGCTTGCCCTCCTCGCAGTGGAGGGTGCGACAGGGGGCGTCTCGCGCCGCTGGGAGGTCCTCGCGGGAGGGCTCGGCTTTATCGTCTGATGAGGGACAGGTGAAAGGCGAGTGGTCATGTTGTCATAATAACGCGGTTCTCATACGCGTCGCTAGCCCTCCCGGCGTTCGCGAATAGAAGGTTCGGCGCAAGGAGGACAACGGATGGCTCGTGGTGGACGTAGGCTTCTCGACCCCCTTTCCGACCCTGTGAACGTGTCGGCCATGCGGGGGGCCCAACAGGACGAAGACGACTTCGACGCGAGCGAGCCCGAAGAAGAGGAGGGCTACGAAGGGGAAGACGGTGCCGCAGAGGGGCTGAACGACCCCGACGTCTCCTCTCTGGCGGCCCCGCCGAAGATCGGCGGCGGCTACGGCGCGCGGGGCCGGCGTTCGGAGATGTTTGGGGAGGAGGCAGACCACGCCCTCGGGCGCGCGTCTTCGCCCCGTCTCTACGCGCAGGCGAGCCAGTTCCCCACCTGCGTTCAGTTGCGGGTCTGGAAGTGGGAAAACGGAGTTCCCGTCGGTCTGGGAACCATCGACGCCACCTCGACCGAAGAAGACTTCGTCCGCAAGTTCTACACGGCCATGCCCCGTCGCGGAGAGGGTCGCGCCCAGTTCCGCCTTCGCCCCATCGACATTCGCGGGCAGGAGTTGGGGCAGGAGGTCACCACCGTAATCAGCGAGCACCACGCCGCGATCCGCCAGATGCGTGAGGCCGAGGAGGAAGAAAGGGAGATGCGCATGTACGGTCGTGGAAGGTTCCGTGGAGAGGACGACGACCGCAACGGCGGTCCCCCACAGGTCATCGTCGAGGCTCCGCAAACCAACGACAGTGGCGAGCAGATGGGCCACGTCGTCGACAGAATGTTGGAGGTCGTGGAAGCCCGCTCCCGCGCTCTGGAAGAGAGCCTTGAGATGGAGCGCGACCGCCTCCGTGAAGAAGAGAGTCGTCGTGCGCAGGAGCGCATCGACCTCGCCACCAACGCCGCGCAGGGCGTTCAGGTCATCACCGACCGTCTGATGAAGGACGAGGCGCAGCGCGCCGAGCGGGCACTTCGGGCCCAGCAGGAGCAGAGCCAGATGGTGCTCACCACGATCACGACGCAGTTCCAGCAGTCCCAGCAGATGGCCGCCCAGATGGCGGAGGAGCGTCGTCGTCAGGACGAGTATCGTCTGGAGCAGGAGCGCCAGCGGGCCGACCGCGAGCGCCGCGACGTCGAGGAGCGCCTGCGTCGCGAGCGAGAGGAGTACGAGGCCAAGCGCATGCGCGAGCGCGAGGAAGCGGAGATTCGTCTCCGAACCGAGCGTGAGGAGTCTGCTCGCAAGTTCGAGCAGCAGAAGATGGAGTTGGAGATGCGTCTCCAGCGCGAGCGCGAGGAGTTGGAGCGCAAGGAGAAGCGCGAGAAGGAAGAGCGCGAGGCCCGTGAGCGGTGGTTTGCGGAGGAGCGTGCTCGTCGCGAGGAGCGCGAGGCGCGCGAGGCCAAGGAGCGCGAGGAGGCTCGCCTTCGTCGGGAGATGCTGGAGCGCGAGTACCTTGAGCGCAAGGAAAAGTCCGAGCGCGACGACCGCGAGCGCCGTGACGCCATCATTCGCGAGGAGTTGCGCCTTCGCGAGGCCGAGCGTGAGCGCAAGGAGCGTCTGGAGAAGGAAGAGAAGGAGCGCCGCGAGATGCTCCTCAAGGAAGAGTTGCGCGAGCGCGAGGCCGAGCGGCAGCGTCAGCACGAGTTGCGCGTCAAGGAGATGGAGGCGGCTGCGGCTCGGGATCGTGAGCACGCGGAGCGCATGGCGTCGATGGCCCGCATGGAGTTGGAGGCGAAGGCGTCCGCGAGCGGAAACGACACGCTCGGCAACACCATGAAGTTGTTCTCCCAGTTCGGCATCCCGCCCGAGGAGGTCTTCCCGCGCATGTTCGGCGTGAAGACGAGCGGTGGTGACGAAGAAGAGGGAGAGGAGAAGTCTCCGGGCTGGATGGCCGCGCTCCCCATGGCTCTGGGTGCGCTCGGCGAGGTCGCGAAGGCCATGGCTGCCCGCAACGGCGCGCAGCAGGCTCCTCCCCGTCCGATGCCCCCGCAGATGCAGCGGCCTCTCCC
>RGZZ01000505.1 GCA_010028905.1 Pseudomonadota bacterium
CGCGTCCCGGCCGCGTCATCTATGGCGACGTGAAGACCGCGTCGGCGTCTCGGCCCTGCACCCTGGGCAAGATGCGCACCTACTGGGCCGTCACGCCAGACGGCACCCACGAGATGCACGAGACCGAGCGCTTCGGCACCGATCGCGAGGGCAATCCTCTCTACCGAATCCCGCCCGCGCAGTTCTCCTCGTATCGCTACATCATCGGCGGCGGCGGGCGTCTCGTGTCTGATGGGCGAAAGGCCTCGGTGGGGGCGGGCGTCAATGACGAGCAGTTCCAGCCGGATGTGCTGGCCCGCCGCAATCGCAGCGCCATCGGCTACGCGGCCGACGGCGCCACGTTCTGGATGGTGTCGTGCGATGAACCCGGATGGACGCCGCAGGAGACGGCAGACTTCTTCATGAGCCTGGGTGCCCGCGACGCGATGATGCTCGACGGCGGCGGATCCACCGAGATGGTGGTGGGTGACCGCATCGTGACGTCCCTGTCGGCGGGCGCCGAGCGCCCCATGCCCACGGCCATCACCCTGATCTGAGGCAGACGGCGCCCCGCTCACCACGGCACATAGGGCGATTCCTTGAAGTACGGCTCGAAGTCGACCGTCTCACCGTTGACCTCATAGCGATAGCGATCAAGGCAACGCACCGTGTCGCGGCGAGAGACCCACGCCTTCAGGTCTTCCCGCTGGAGAGGCGTGAGCCGACCCACGAGATCAGAGGTCTCCTTGAGACCGCACACGGCACCGAGGGCTCGGCTTGCGCGCTTGTGATCGACCGAGATGATGGGGGTGCTCGAACCGATGTACGACACGTCCGGATCGAGCTGGATGAGCGGATCGAGCCAGAGTCGCAACACGCTGTTCTTCAGCGCTTCCGATGCGCTGGGCCAGGCCGAGACCACATTGCGGGGCGCGGGAATTCGCCACACGGGCCCCGTGTCCATGCTGGTCCGGATGCCGTCGAAGATGCCGATGCTGGCGTGCACCGGCGCGCCGCAGGCGAGCAGGTAGGTGTCGTCGCCGGCCTCTTCCCGGATGAGACGCGCGCCCTCGCGATACACCTCTTCACGCGACAGGCGTGAATCGTGTCGCTTCCCCTCGATGGCGGCGGCAAAGAGAAAATCGCACTTGAGCACATCGAAGCCCCATCCCTTCACCGTGGCGATGACCTTGCGCACGTGATCGCGCGCCTCGGGTCGGGTGAGATCGAGGCCGTAGTACCCCCCTCCCCAGTGCTGGCGGATGCGCTTGGGACGATCCTGCTCGTCACGCACGAACCAGTCCGGGTGCGCGCGGAAGACGCGGGAGTGCTCGCTGGCAATGAAGGGGGCGATCCAGAGACCGGGACGCCGCCCGGAAGCGCGAATCTCAGCCGCGAGAGCGGCCATGCCGGAGGGGAACCGCGCGGGGTTCACATCCCAGTCGCCCACCTTGCCTTGCCACCCGTCGTCGACCTGGAACACCTCGAAGCCGAGGCCATCGAGATCAGCGAGATCGCGACGCAGCGTGGGCTCGGTGATCTTGTCGTAGTGACTGTACCAGCTGCTCCACATGCTGGCGATGCGCTTCTCGGGACGGGCCGCGCGACCATCGGCAGCGAGGCGCTCGGCCAGCAGCGTGGTGTACTGGGTGAGCACCTCGCGCTCAGGACCGCAGGCCACATACCAGGGAGCCGGCGCACCCTCTTGCGTTCCCTCGAGCGCGCCGGCGCGCATGGCCACAGAAGCCCCCAGTCCGAGTGACCCCAGCAGCAGGCATTGCCCCTCCGGCGCTTCCACCATGCTGAGACCCGCGCTGCGCGTCGACAGGTCGGGATCACCGGCCACCCCTTCCTGCTCGATGAGGTGACTGCGAGGATACAGGGTATACGCCGGGGTCTCGCCTGGGGTGAACCAGTGGCTGTGGCTCCACGACTGCCAGCCGTGTCGGAATGCCCTTGCATCGCCCAGGGGGTGGCGCACGGCGACCGCCCCGGGGGGCAGCAGATATCCCAGGGGCGCCGGGACGGCATCGCCCTGGCAGGCGACCTGCACGTCGAGCGGCCCGACATGGAGCGACGTTCCCGTCCGTTCTTGCGAGACGGGGGAGCGCGTGTTCCCAACGGCACGCGCGGTGCTGGAGATCGATGAGGAGATGGCGTGCATGGCGTAGACCCTCACGTGGGCGATGTGCCTGGGCGTGAGTCTATCAGCCGGGCGCACGCTCGTGGCCAGGGTCTCGGTGAGCCGCCCGATCTCGGGGTTGAGATGCGATCTTCACATCGCTCGCGTAAAATGAAGCATGGCGTGAGAGAGGCCGAACCACCGTTGTCCTCGAATCGAATTCGAGGGTTCACCTCGCTGAGGGCACGACGCCCCCCACCAGCCCCCACCAGGACAGGAGCATCGCCCATGCCCGCACGCATCCGCCGCCTTCTCTCCATCCTCGCCGTCATTGCCGCGTTGACGCCGCTCTCCGCTGGGGCCGCGCACGCCGAACCCTCGGGCACCATCGGCGAGAGCGTGCCGCTGGGCGACACGACCGTTGTTTCGAAGCTCTCGCTCGAGCAGCTGCAATCGGTCCTGCGATCAGAAGGCTACACCTTCTCTCTCACCGAGAGAAAGAACGTGCTCTGGAAGATCGATGGGGTGAGCGTTCTTCTCTACGTGGGGAAGACATCGGTGTCGTGCTGGGTCAGCTACAGCGATCTGAAGCCGAGCCTCGAGAAGATCAATGCCTGGAACCGTGAGATGCGCTTCTCGACCGCTTTTCTCGACGCAGACGGCGACCCGTGCCTCGAGCTCGATCTCGACCTCGAGGGCGGCGTGACCGTGGCCCGCGTCAAGGACTACCTCAAGACGTGCAGACAGTCCATCGCGCGATGGACCGAAAAGATCGCCCACTAGCATCCGTGCCGACGACACGCACGCCCGTCGTGTCGAGACCGCCCTACTCGCTGAGCACGAACACGCGCATCCCGTTGAGCTTGATCTCGTTGCCCGCGTTGCCCGGCGTGACGGTGAAGCGTGACACGCTCCCGCTGTTGAACTGCAGCACCAGCTGCCCGTCGCCCGACACGGTCCACTGCCCGTCAGAGCCGCCCGCCACGGCGCCTGAGCCGTTCATCGACAGGCTCGACGCGTCGGCGCGGTACACGAACTGACCGTTGCGATAGAGATAGAGATCCTTGCGCTCGCTGTACCCGTTGCCCGTGTACAGGTAGAGCAGGTGCTTGCCGCTGAGGGCGGCGGCGAGGCCACTGCCCTGACTGGCCACGGGGGCCGCCTGTGCCTGAGCGAACTGCAGGCGCTGCGCGATGCCGTAGCCCTGGTAGTATCCGGCGGCGGCGTTCTGCTCCTTCGAGATGACCACCACCACAACACCCCCGCCGTAGGGCGAGAAGCGCACGAAGGTGTCGGCCAGAACCCATCCCTCGTCGGTCTGACGGGCGGCGCGGAAGCTGCGGTCGCTGCCGCCCAGCGA
>RGZZ01000506.1 GCA_010028905.1 Pseudomonadota bacterium
CACCAACCGCCCCCCGACAGAAGCGGACACCACGGAGGCAGACAAGGTTGACACCGCCCCGTCGTTTGTTATAATAGGCTCTGTTCTCGGGGTGTAGCGCAGCCTGGTTAGCGCGCTTGCTTGGGGTGCAAGAGGTCGGGAGTTCAAATCTCCCCACTCCGACCAACCACACTGCTCGGTCACGAGCCGCACGAAAACGCCTCCCACGCGGGGGCGTTTCGTCGTTCTGGGGGACTCCCGCCCCCGTGCACGCTCCGCGCCACGTCCTCCGTACCGCAAGACTCAGGGGGAGCTCTCTTCTACTCAGCCAAGACTCGCGCGGAGGCACCTGCACGCCTGACATCAACCCCGTGAACGCACGCTGCGACTCGGCCTGCGCCGCCTGGCAGGCGGGAAGCAGAGAACGGGCCGAGTAGCTGCTGGCTGTTCCTCGACACCTTCGTCTACAGCGCCACCGCCTGCCGCGCTCCCGCGCAGCCCCGCTGCTTAGTCCGTCACAAGCGCGAGCTCGATGCGTCCCAGCTCGGTGTCGGTCGCCTTCACCCGCACCTGAACGGGCACGCCCACGGCAAGAGTTCCGCCGGGCCCACCCACCGACACCTCGCGTGGGTCGACGCGCCAGTCGCCTCCTGGAAGCGACTCGAGCGGCAGCAGGCCCTCCACGAAAGAGGCGTCGAGCTGCACGAGCACGCCGAACGACTTCACCCGCACCACCCTGCCCGCGTACACCTGACCGATGTGCTGGGTCATCCAGCGCGCGGCGAGAACGCGATGCCAGTCGGCCTCGGCCTTGCCCGCGGCGGCGGTGCGATCGTTGAGATGGCGCGCGAGGGTCTCCACCTCGGGGTCGAGGGGAGTGAAGTCGCGCTGGCCTCGCAACCAGGCCTTCACCGCGCGATGCACGGCGAGGTCGGCGTAGCGACGTAGCGGAGAGGTGAAATGGAGATAGCGCGACGCGGCCAGCCCGAAGTGCAGCCCCGGGGTGACCGTGTAGCGCGCGGGACCCAGCGTCCGGCGAAGCACCGCACGCATCGCCGGCTCGGCCGGCACGCCCGTGATCTGGGTATCGAAAGCCGCTAGCGCCAACGGCGTGAGCACGGGCGGAAGACCGGCTTCATACCCGAAATGGTGAGCGCATTCTGAGAGCGCAACGACATGTGAAGGCTCAGGCTCTGCGTGCACGCGGTAGGGAGCGGGCACGCCCCGCTCCTCGAGCCAGCGCGCCACCGCCTCGTTGGCGGCCACCATGCAGCGCTCGACCAGCGCGCGGGCGCGCGGGCTTCCCTGCAGCTCGACCCCCATCACCTGACCGCTCGCGTCGACCTTCAGAGCCGCCTCGTCGCGCGCCATGCTCACGCCCCCACGCTGGCGGCGCGCGATGTCGAGGCGTGATGCCGCCGTGCGCAGCCACGGCATCACCGCGCGCACGTCGCGCATGGCCTCGGAGACCGAGCCATCGTGCAGGAAGCATTCCACCTCCTCGTAGGTGAGGCGGGCGCGAGAGCGGATGACGGCCTCGTGCAGATCAACCGACACCACGCGACCCTCGGCGTCGATGCGCATCTCCACCGCAAGGACCTCGCGATCGACGTCCGGCCACAGACTGAGACGGTCGGCCGAGATCGACTCCGGCAGCATGGACAGCACGCGGCCCGACAGATAGACGCTCGTGGCACGCGCGCGGGCGTCACGGTCGAGCACCGTCCCGTCACGCACGTGCTCCGCCGGATCGGCGATGGCAACGAACAGCCGCAGCGCCCCGTCAGACGCGGCCGGGAGAACGCCGACGGCGTCGTCGATGTCGCGGGTCGAAGGGCCGTCGATGGTCACGAACGTCATGTCGCGCAGGTCGCGTCGGTGCCCCACAACGACCGCGCGCTGCTGAACCTCGGTGGCCTCGGCGAGCACGGTGGCGGCGTGCGCCGCCTGGAGATCGTGGCGCAGCAGCAGGCGCTCGAACGCGACGTCGTCGTCGGGCCCGAGAACGCACTCGACCACAGCGCGCGCTTCGTCGAGGCGTGCGACCACAGCATCACCCCGGCGGGCCTCTCGATGCGGGTCGTGCAAAGGCCAGTCGGTGTTCGAGACCTCACGATCGATGCGCAGGAACATGGCGCGTCCGCGCATCACGACCTCGCCCATCACTCGCGTGCGCGGACGCGACACGAGGGCCAGATCGGCAGCGTTCCAACGGCCGTCGGCTGCGGCCGACACCTCAGCCGTCACCACGTCGTCTGTGAGAAACGGATTCAGGTCAGGGGGGATGATGAAGGCCGAGGCTGCGCGCCCCGAGCCATCCGGCGAGAAGGCGAGAAACCCGAATCCCCGGGGGTGAACAGTGATGGAGCCTGTGACGTGCATGGGCAACGAGTTCGCAGGGGCCTGCGCGACTCCTGTGCAGCACGTCTGCTCGCGCCCAGGCAATCACGCGCGGCTTCGAGGGCAGCGCCTCGCGCAGTGCGAGGCTCAACGGCACTCGTCAGGTCGCCAGGCGACCCGCCATCCAGCTACGCACGGCGTCGGCGAAGACGCGCAGGTCATCGAGCCGCTGCAGGTTGTCATAGACCTCATTCCAGTCGATGCCCGTATACTCGTGAACGAGTACATTGCGAAACCCGGCAAGGGGTGCGAGATGCGTGGCAAATGCAGGCGACAAGACCGCGAGGTCGCCCATCCGCATGATGGCCTCGTGATCGTCTGCGGGGCGCTGCGCCCCCTCGAGCGAGATGATTCGATTGCACATGTCAATCACGCACTGCGCGGCGATCTCGAGATTTCACTCGACAACGTCGCGCAAGAAGGGGTCAGCGTCGAACTCGCTACGGGGCCTGCTCTGCAGCGCGGTCAAGCGGGAGAGACGCTCGTCCAGCTCGTCCAACCTGCGTTCGATACCGCCGAGCTCTGGCGTCACGATCGCCTCCGTTCAGAATCTCACGCTGCTGCTGCCGCAGCACGGGAAGATAGTCGCCGTAGCGGCCTGAGACATGGGCTTCGAACTCTACCCGTTCTGCAACCGACCGCTCGAAGATGCGAACGCCATGCGTGAGCACTGCGTTTGACAGCTCGACCGGCGCACGGTTGAGGTTCACGAGGTCGAGGGCGATATCGCCCAGCAATGGCCGCAGCGCGGTCACCACGTCGGTGCGAAAGCGCGGCCAGGAGGTGCCCCGATCGGTCACCACAGCGAGGTCGAGATCGCTGCTCGTAGACGCTCGACCCGTGGCCCGGGACCCGAACACGTAGACCAGAACCACCTCGGGGAAGGCGGCCAGTGCTTCTGCGATTTGCGCTGTATCCACGTTGAGATTCGACCACGTCAGGCATGCGACGACAACAGAGGGGCACCCGATGACGGACCCGATGGCCGGTCAACACGTCCACGACTTCGCACTGCAGTCGCGCCATCCTCACGGCGAAGGGCGCCGCTGCGTGATGCTCAACCCGCCACAGTTGAGCACA
>RGZZ01000507.1 GCA_010028905.1 Pseudomonadota bacterium
CGGGTCGACGGCGGGGCGCGCCCACGCGCTGCGCATCAGCGCGACCCTCGAGGCGCTCGAAGGTCGCTACGACATCGCACTCCAGCTCGCCCGCGAGAGCCGGGCGCTCGCCCACACGCTCGCGTCGGTGCGCATGACCTGCTGGGCTCGGTACGCGGAAGGACTGGCACTCCTGGGCTGCGGAGCGCACGCGGCCGCCCGCGAGGCGCTTGAAGAGAACCTGCGCGACGGCGGGCGCGCCGGCGGCATGCACGTGCAGGCCTATGCCCGACTCGATCTGGCCACGCTCGAAGCAGCCGAGGGGAACCTCACCCTGGCGACATCGCACCTCGACGAGAGCATCAAGGCCTTCAACCGGCAGGGGTACGCCATGGGGGTCGCCATGGCCGAGCTGCGTCTGGCCCGCCTGCACCACGCCGCGGGCCGTGACGAGCAGGCCCACGCGCTGCTCGAGCGGGTCATCGAGACCGCGTCGACCCTGGGAAACCCGCGGCTCGAAGCCGAGGCCCGACGCTTGCAAGAAGGGCTCGCGCGCGTGCAGGGCGGTGCTCAGCCCCACGGTCGACTGGTGGTGGTCACGCGTGAGGGCTGCCACCCCTGCACCGAAGACGAGCTGACGCGCCTGCGCGGGCGAGCCGACACCTTTGCGCTCTTCCTCGACATGCCCAGACGCACCTTGCGCGTCGAGGGGAAGGGTGACGTACCCATCTTCCGCCGCCCTGTGCTCCTTCGGCTGCTCACGACCCTGGTGCGCGCGGGCAGCGAGATCTCGAGCGCCGAAGCGCTCGTGCCACAGGTCTGGGGCTTTCCCTACGAAGGCGAATCTAGCGCCCTCGAGGTGCGCAAGGCGGTGTCACGGCTGCGCGATCTGGTGGAGGCCGATCGCTCGGCCCCCCGCTGGATCGTGCGCCACGAAGCCCGGGTAGGGCGCCGTGGCGGTTACCGCTTCGAAGCCGCAGGCCCGTTCTGCGCCATCCTGGACGCCGATGACGGCCCTGCGCCCGGCGAAGCGCAGCCCCGCGTCACGACACCGCGCGGATGACGCGGGTCTCGGCGGCGGGCCAGGTGAATGCTCGACGCCGCCTGTCGTTTGCCAGCCGAGGCTGCGGCGAAGCGACCGGGGTCACCTGCGCCACATCTCCCAGCAGGCTGTCATAGAGATCGCGCACCGTGCTCGGCGTCAGGCCGATCTCGCGCTCGTAGTGCTCGACCAGATCCTGATAGTGGCGGAACGCCTCCGCGCGGCGACCCTGCGCCACGAGAGCGGCCATCAGCCCCCCGTGGAACTCCTCGCGCAGATCGTCGAGGGGAATGGCGTAGCGTGCCGTCTGCTCGGCCGCTGCTGCCTCGCCCAGGGCCAGGCGGCAGCGGATCATCATGCCCAGCCCGCGCAGGTGCAGCTCGGCCAGGTGCGCGCGCCGCGTCTCGATCCACTCGTCGTCAAAGCCTTCGAGCAGCTCCCCCCGATAGAGCGGCATCACGCGCTGCAGAACCTCGAGGGCTGCGGCGGGCGCGTCCACATCGAGACAGGCGGCCGCCTCCTGCACCCCCTGTTCGAACACGTCGGTGTCGACCTCCACGGGGTGGGTGAGGGTGATGGCGCGGCTACGTCGGTTGCGGTCGAGCTGCAGGTCGGCGCCCAGTGCCTTCGACACCACCAGCCGGACCTGGTAGATCGCGTTGCGCAGGCTGCCCCGCGAGTGCTCGTCGTCCCGGTCGCCCCAGAAGGCGCCCATCAGCGCCGAATCCGGGATAGCGCGACCGCTGCGATTCACGAGATAGGTGAAGAGGAGCATCGACTTCTGGGTGGTCCAGCTGCCTTCGTCGATGCGACCCGCCGGACCGTGGGCCTCAAAGCGACCGAGCAGGTTGACCCGAAGCGTGTCAGACGGCTGCGCCTCGCAGGGCTTCGTCACGACGGGAGCGGGCGCCTTGCCCAGGGTCTCGATGAGACGCTGCCGGCGCTGATTGGCGGAGAGCTCGGGAAAGACATCGGCGAGCATGGCGTCGAGGGATTCGATGAGGTCTTGCGAGGTGCGGCTGTTCATTTCGGTCCTCCAGAAATCTCGTCGGCGTCTGCGGCGCCGCTGAAACAACCTTACGACCGATGGGCGTGACACTCAAGTACAACAGCGTACCACGTGAACGGCACGCCCCGTACCAACCCCTCGCAAGCGCTGCGAACCGTGCCGCTATGCCGACCGAGACGCTTCCGGCGCAGGTCGGCGAAGCATGTCGTGGAGCAACTTGAGCCCCACGAGACTGGCGGTGGCAACGGCGCCGCTCACGGGGGCCAGCCCCGTGGTGCTGAGCAGGGCGGCACCGCTGACAGCCATCTCGAGTCCGCCGCCGATGATGCGGTGCACCCGCTCGGAACGGGTCTTCGCGCTGGCCGAAGCGGCAATCTCGATGCCGCCCACGGCCATGCCGATGCCTGCAAAGACCGGCCCCCAGACCATCGACGACACCTGCGCCACCTGCCCCATCCAGCCGGCCGCGCCCACCGCGCCGAAGATGCGACCGGCATCGAGGGCGTCGGTGGCGAAGTACCACAGCCGCTGCCCCCACGAAGGCCGAGGCGAGACGGTCGCCGCGGCCTTGACGTCGAGCTTCGGGGCAGTGAGACTCGCGCTCTTCTGGAACGAGATGAAGGAAGGCCTGTCGCCGAACCGCGCGCGGTCAGCCGGCTGGAGGGTGAGGGGGCGCACGGGGCGTGCGGCCGCCATCAGGAAGGACGACGAGAGGGGAAGACGGATGCTGTTCACTGTGATCTCCAGGGTTCTGTCTATATGAGGGTCTGCGGCACGAGCCGCGAGAGATTGCGCGGAGGTTGGCTCAGGCGAACGTGGCGGCGAGCTTGTCGCCGGCCCACGCCACGGCCTTCTCGCCAAGACGGGTGCCCACGACGTACCCCCCCTGGGCGCCTACCATGGCGCCGGCGGCGACCCCTACAACCTCGCCGATGGCCGCCTGACCCACGAGACGCGCTGTGGTGGGTTGAGGCGCAGGCGGAAGCTGGGCCAGTGCGTTGGTCAGGTACTGGTCAACCGTGTCGCAGGTCTGCTGGCGCATGGCGTCAGACTGCGTGCGCCAGGTCTGCTCGCCGGTGGCCAGGGTTCCGAGAGCGGCACTCGTGCCATACACGAACGCCCCCCCCGCCACCAGATTCGCCGCGAAGGCAACTTGAAAGCCCACCTCAGCCTGCTTCTCTCGCAGGTTGGCCCCATGGACGATGCCGTGCGCTCCGCCCGCGGCACCGTTGGCAATCATGCCCACAAGGCCGCCCACCATGCCGGCTCCGATGGTGAGCGCCTTGCCCACGCCACGTCCGACATCGGCCACGGTCATGGTGTCGAGGCAGAACCCGTCGTGCGGAGCAGCGGCAGGCGATTCAGGTGCAGGGGACTGCGCGTTCACCAGGGTCGGTGCGGCAGCGCTGCGGCTCGAGA
>RGZZ01000508.1 GCA_010028905.1 Pseudomonadota bacterium
GGGTCACGTCCTGCAGGGCGGGTGCGTCTCGCTGGCTGAAGAGCTGGCCCCGACGCTTCGCCAGGTCGCTGAACACAATGCCGGTGAAGAGGGCGGTGGCGTGCAGCAGCACCGCCACCGAGAGCATCGAGATCAGCACCCAGTCGAACGGGCGGCGCCGCGGAGGTTCTTCCTGCTCGAGGTTCACGTCTGTCATCGTATCATATCTCGTCGATCACCGTGATGGCAGGTCACGCGGATTCGGCCCCCAGATTCGGATGCGCTCGATGATGACGTCTGCGGGCACGCTCGATGGCGAGATGAAGAAGCGTCGCGCGCCGCCTTCGACCCACCACGTGTCGCGCGTTGGGGGATAGAACCATACCGATGCGCGTCCGTCCCGGTTGTCGTTGTAGGGAAGGGCGAAGCGTCGAGGGCCCCAGCCCTCCTCCACGGGGCTCGACCATCCGAGGAAGCGGTTCCCCGCGGCTCCGCCACCGGAGGCGTTGCGCATCTCGATCTCCACCGCGAACACGTCGAACGGTGAGAGGTTGAGCACGGGGCTGCTGAGGGTGTCTTCTGAGCGGGTCACGTGGAAGCGGGGCGCATCGCCTGCTTGAGTTGCTCCCTCGAGGCGCCAGGCGGCGTGATCGCGGGTGCGGTTGAGGTCCCACGAAGCCACGAGGGGCAGTCCGGTGGCGGTGTCGACGGGCGCGTCGGGGCGAAGATGGCGAGGCGCCGCGATGGCCCGCCGGGCCGCGGCGGTGAGGTTGTCGAAGCGTCTGGCGATGGGGTCGACGAAGAGGGCTGCATCGTCGGCGGTGAGCCCTTCGCGCGTCGCCATCTCGTACCAGTCCCGGATGTGCTCGTCGGGCGTGCCGGTGAGCAGCGCCGCCGCGCGTCCGGCCGCGTGCTGATCGCTGGCGCGCTGGTAGACGAAGAGGCGGCCGCTCGGTCCACGCTCGCGGGTGGCTTCCCGCGCCTGGCTGATGAGGCTGCCGGTGTCGTCGGGAAGGGTCGCGCGACTCACCGAGCCGCTCAGGGTGATGGCGCAGGCTGTGCAAGCGACGGCCACCGCCGCGCCCCACTGAATGGCGGAGGCGCGGCTGCGTGCGAGAAGCGGCCATGCGCAGCCCACCAGGCCGGCCAGGGCCATCGAGCCTTGCCAGCCATAGCGGCTCTGGAGCTGTGCGCCTGGGATGGCCAGGGCGTAGGGGAGGGTGGCCAGGGCCATCCAGATGAGGTGGAAGGCCACGCCTCCCCATCGGCGAGGCGTACCCTCCTGGCGTTCGCGCCATGCCGGGACGAGGCTCTCGACGCAGGCCAGCAGGTAGGCCGCGCCCAGCAGGGCCGACACGCCCCAGGCCTGATTCGACGCCGCCTGCTCAACGGGAGGGGGAAGGACTTGCGCGATATCGCATCCCACAAGCAGCGCGGCGATGTAGCGCACGACGCCGCCCGCCACCGTGAGGGGCGGGTTGGATGGCTGGAAGGTGTATGACGGGCCTCGCGCCGCCCTCACCGCGTCGACATGCCAGAGCATCACCAGCGCGGTGAGGGCGAGACAGGGCAGATGGAGCCGCAGCCGATCGCGAAATGGCACGGGTGAGAAGAGCAGCACGTCGGCCGCGATCAGCACCAACGGCAGGGTCACGGCTGACGCCTTGGTCAGCAGGGCGGCCAGCAGCGCGGCCCACATCAAGCGTTCGGCCCATGGACTGGCTCCCCCGCGCACGCGCGCGAGCGCGAGCAGGGCAACCATCGTTCCGATGCCGATGAGGGGCTCGTTGATGGCCGACAGCCAGCCGTTCGGCTCATTGTGCAACGGGTGCGTCACGAAGATCAGCCCGCTGACCCATCCTGCCGCGTCTGTGCCGGTGAGCCAGGTCACCCAGCGGTGCAGAAGCCAGGCGTTCAGCGCCACGGCGACGAGCGCGCCCAGGGCGAGAGGCCAGACGCGCACACCGAACGTGTGCACAGCGGTCGAGAAGAATCCCAGCTGCACGGGAGAGAGACGGATGCCGTCATGCCACGCAAAGGTGGGCTGGTGCAGCGTGAACAGATCAATCAGGCCGCGCAGCCGATCGGCGTCGTGCAACCAGATGAAGTCGTCGCCCACGAAGCGCCCCTGGAGGGTGACCCCATAGAGGGCCAGTGAGATGAGCAGGTAGACCGCAGCCGCACCCAGTGGCGCCCGCGTCGAGGAGCCGAGGAAGAGGGGGCCGCGCGGAGGAGCCGAGGGTTCCACGCGGCGGGAGACCTAGGCGATGGCCTTCTTCAGCTCGGCCACGTCGGTCAGCAGCATCTGCTCGTGGCCGTCGGGCTTGACGCCGCTATAGACCTTGCGCACCGTGCCGGAGGGGTCGGCCACGAATGTGGTTCGGTTCCAGTAGAGGGTTCCCCCGAAGTCGGTCTGCCCGACGCCCAGCGCAGAGAGCAGCGTGCCCGAGACATCGGAGAGCAGTTCGACGGTGAGCGAGAACTTGTTGCAGAAGGCCTTATGCGCGTCGACATCGTCGGCGCTGAGCCCCACCACCGTGATGCCTGCCGCTTCGAAGGCCTCTCGGGTGGCGGTGAACGACCGTGCCTGGATGGTGCACCCAGGGGTGTCGTCCTTGGGATAGACGTAGAGGACGAGCCACTGGCCCGCGTAGTCGGCGTTCGTGCGCTCTGTGCCGTCCTGGTTCTTCAGCCGGAAGGGGGGGATGGTCTGGCCTTCAGCGATCATGCAAGCGGGTCTCCTCGTGGTGGGGTGAAGGCGCATGTCTTCGCGATGGTGAAGCCGGGTCCTGGCGTCGACGAGCGCATGAGGCTTCAGACGGAGCCTGCGCAGGGGGGGCTTCGCCGACGATGTCGCCGGAAACGCTCCACGCGCGGAAGGGGGCGTCGCCGTGTCGTTCGAACACCGCCCCCATGAAGCCTTTCTCGCGCACGCTCAGGTCCGGCATCGTCGTCATGAACACTCGTCCCGCGCATGCCCCTCAGCTCGAGCAGCTTCAGATCACCGTCTTTCCCACCCTGGCCGAGACGCAGCTCTTTCGTGCCCCGCATTACCTCAAGCACATCGAGATCTTTCCCGAGGGGCAGTTCGTGGCCCTCGACGGTGACCGCGTGGTGGGCATGACCACCACGGTGCGTCTCGATCTCGATCGCGCCCATCCGGACACCTTTGACGATGTGATCTGCGGAGGTTGGTGCACCGCGCATGACCCGCTTGGTCTGTGGATGTACGGCCTCGACGTGGGCGCGCATCCGGACTGCCGTGGACGGGGGGTGGGGCGCGCGCTGTACGCGGCCCGTCACGAGATGGCGCGCCGGCTGGGGATGAGCGGTCAGGCCACCGCGGGCATGCTCAGCGGCTACGGGCGCCTGCGTGAGCAGATGACGGTCGAGGCGTACTACGACATGGTGGTGAGCGGCGAGATCCGCGACCCCACCGTCTCGGCCCAGATGCACGTGGGCTTT
>RGZZ01000509.1 GCA_010028905.1 Pseudomonadota bacterium
CCCACGAGCGGCAGACGCCCGGGCAGCCTCGCCGTCGCCCTCGTCAATCGCCCCTGTGGCGTCACCGCCACGCAGCCCATCGCCATCTGGAGAGCCGGCTTCCTCCCGCCCCACCGATCGCCTCGTCTCCCCGATCGATGGGGCGGCGATGGTGCTCGTTCCCGCCGGCCCGTTCGAGATGGGCATCTCGGGCGCATCAACGGAAGAAGCCCCGCCGCACCAGTCGTCGACCAGCGACTTCTACATCGACGTCGCCCCCGTCACCGTCGCGCAGTTCCGCACCTTCATCGCGTCTGCGCGCTACCATCCGGAGGGCGACGGCTACGACGTGTTCGAGGCCAGTTCTGGCCCGAGCGCGCCCGCGGTGAACATCTCCTGGAACGATGCCGCGGCATACGCCAGCTGGGCCGGTCGTCGCCTGCCCCGCGAGGCCGAGTGGGAGAAGGCGGCGCGTGGCCCCCAGGGGCATCGCTACCCGTGGGGCAATGACTGGATCGCGGGCGCCTGCAACGGTGCACGCGGCGACCTGTTGAGCGAAGCGCCGGGCCCGCTGGCAGCGGTTTCGGTCGGCTCGATGCCGGGCGACCGAAGCGACTTCGGGGTGCTCGACATGGGCGGCAACGTAAGCCAGTGGACCGCCGACTGGCTCGAGCCCTACCCCGGGGGCAGCACCGCCAACCCCTACTACGGGCACACGCTGCGGGTCGTGCGAGGCGGTTCCTGGAACGACCGCTCTCCCGCTGACTTCACGAGCACCCGACGTCGAGGCGAACGGCCCCATCGATGCAGCCGCACCATCGGGTTTCGCACCGCCTGTGACGCTGACACCCTGCGACAGCCTTGAGGCACCGGCGCCCGATAGCGTTTCGGTGAAGCCGAAAGACGCGCCAGAGCGCCCTCTCAGAGCGTCGCGCCGGGATCGAGCCCCAGGCGGGCGCGCAGGCACTCCTCCACGAGCGCGATGGAAGGCTCGACACCCAGCTCCTCCGACAAGAGGCGGCTGACCTTGCCGAAGTGCCGGATGGCGCGATCCGGCCTGCCCAGACGGGTGTGGGCGCGCATCACGAGCTGATGCGCGTCTTGGTGGAAGGGATCGATCTCAGCCGCTCGCGCGGCGTGCCCCAGCGCGTCTTCAGCCTGGCCCGCGTCGATGGCGGCTGTGGCCAGATCGCAGAGCGCATCGGTCATCTTGCGCTCGTAGACCTCGCGCCGACGAAGCGCCCAGTCGAGGAAGCAGCCTCCGAGGAACGCCCCCTGGTAGAGCCGCACCGCCTCTTCGAGGGCGGCTGCCGCACCACGGCCGTCGCCCTGACGACGGCGGGCTGCCGCCCTGGCCAGACCCGCTTCGAACGCATCGACGTCGAACCACACGCCCGCGTCCTCGCGCAAGCGGAGGAACCCCCCGTTGCGCACGATGAGATCTGCGCCCGCCTCGCCCAGGGCCCGACGCAAGGTGGAGAGCGCGGTGTTCAGGCTCTTGCGCCCACCGAGGCCGGCATCGGGCCAGTAGACCTCACCGATCTCGTCTTCGCTCACGCCGTGGCTTCCGGCCGACGCCAGGTGCACGAGCAGCCAGCGGGCCTTCTGCGTCTTGAAGGCCTCATCCGGAACGGCGGTGCCCAGCACCCTCGCCGTGCCGCGCCCGAAACCGAACACCTCGAACGTGACCGACGTCGCAGCCACGGGCGGCCCACCATCCGCCACACGCGCAGGCGACATCCACGTGATCGCCGGTCCGGCGCCGCTCGACAGCGCCTGCAGAACGGCAGCCATGACATCGGTCACGGTCTCACCGTCTCCCACCTCCACCGCACGCACACGGGCCGGTCTGGGCAGGCGCTCGAGCACCGGGGCAAGGACGTGACGCCCACGCGGCGAGACGACGGCGAGCGAGGTCTCATCCCATCGCGCGACAAGCGCATCCGGGCACGACGAGAGAGCATCTGCGAGCGAGCGCCAGTCGGAGGCCTGCGGTGCTTCGACGGGCGCAATCAGCCCGAGCGCCGCCACGTCGTGAGAGCGCGCGGCGCGAGCCAGAAGCGCGGCGGCGCGCTCGAGAAAGAAGGGGCGGTTGATGAGACCCGTCTCGCCGTCCCGGATGGCCTTCTCGTAGAGGCGGGAGATCAGCGACGACTCGACCTCGTGCTTGATCACGACCCGCCCGCCGAGGCTGAAGAGATCGCCGTTGCGCATTCCCCCCTCGGTGACACGCTCGCCGCGCAGCCAGACCCCGTTGCGCGATCCCACGTCGACGATGCGCGCGGTTCCATCGGCCCCGACCTCGAGGCGCGCGTGCGTGCGGCTCACCGCCGGGTCGCGCAGGATGACGTCAGCGGCATCGCCTCGACCGAGAACAGTCGCTCCAGGGGGCAGCCCCACCAGGCGACCCGCTTCCTCTCCCGTGAGCACCTGAAGGAAAGGGCTGCGCTCGGAGACGAGCCCCGACAGCACGGATGAGGCGGCCGTCTGAAGCTCGGTCTCCAGACTCCCCACGTCCTGAGGCGTTCCATCCATGCCGCAAGGGTTCCCCTCCCTCGGTGCGCCCCCCTGCCTCAGACCGCGCATGGAGGCGTGGATGTTCACACGATGGCAACCGGATGTTCACGGGCACCCGCATGCTTTGTGCGATGTTTTACCCGAAGCGTCTACTGTCTGGGTGAGACTTCAAGCGGAGGGCATGCGCATGGACAGCATCCGGGCCACGAGGAGCAGCGGCGTCGGCGACGTGGGCGGTCAGTTCGATGACGCCATCCACAGGCTCGAGACCGCCCCCCGGAAGGCCCGCAAGAAGATTCCGCCGGACACGATCTCCACCCTGCAGACGAACAAGCAGCAGACAACGAGCGCAACCCACCGCGCGGGCAGCCTCTCCGGCAACGGCACACACGCGGCGCACGGCGCGCGATCGAACGCGCAGGTGAGACTCGACCGAAACGCCTTCAACGGTCTCCACCGTCAGGACACGCGAGAGGCTGGAGCCATGGCGACGTACGTCCCCCCGGCCCTGCCACCATCACGGCAGACGTCACCCGAGGTGTCCGCCACGACGTCCTCCCCCCGCGAGGCGCTCACCCAGGCGCAGACGGACGGCGCACAGCTGCGCGCTGCCCTCTCGCTCACACTGACCGACCAGCGACGCCAGCTGGCCACGAACCAGCAGCTCTCCCGAGACCTCAGCGGCATCGACGGCCAGATGCGCGAGGTCACCACCGGGCTCACGGCAGCCAGCGCGCAGAAGACGAAGGCGCAGCAGGCCTCGAGCGCGCTTCTCCAATCGGCGCAATCGGTGATGTCATCAGCGCAGGGCCTTGTCGGTGTAGCGCAGACGCTCGAGCAGATCTCGCAAGCGCTGTCGCTCATCCCCATCGTGGGGTGGTCACTGGGCATCGCCCTCAAGGCCGTGGCGACCGCGCTGCAGATG
>RGZZ01000510.1 GCA_010028905.1 Pseudomonadota bacterium
TACAGAAGAAGGTTCAGTCATGGCGAGGCCTTCGCTCGCCCGCTTCACCCCCCCTGCACCACGCTCCTGGCCAAGGAGCGCCAGCGGTTCAATCGCGAAGGGTCGCTGCTCCAGAGCTGATCGGCGCGATCGATGAACGCTCCCATGGCGACGTACCAGGTCTCATGTCCTTCCCCCGCCCCTGCAGACACGACGGGAAGAGACGCGCCTCCTCGGCGCCCCTGCAGATGAGACTGCACCGCGGAGCACGCCACGTCGGCGCGCTGCCACTGCGCGTGGAGATGTCGCATCTTCGCGTGGCGGTGACCGAACGACTCGGCCACCAGCTCCTTGGCGTTGGTCACGGCATACGCTGACGGCGCGACGAGCGCGCTCTCCTGCATCATGCGCAGGGTGAGATCGCGCTGGGCCTTGAACGACGCGTAGTACGCCGGATCGAGCAGAGCCACGGCAGCTTCATAGGCATGTCCGAGCTCGTGCACCGCCGTGCTCGAGCCGTGCACGCTCTGTCCCAGGTGACCCTCTCGCAGAACCACGGTGCCCGCTGACTCGGTTCCTGGCCAGAAAACACCCGCCAGCTGATCGTCGCGCAGCCCTTGCAGCACGCTCGCGTCGTGCCAGCCGAGCCGCAGGGGTTCCTCAGACGGGTCATCGGTTCGGCGGAAGTAGAAGAGGTTGGGCACGGCCAGCACGGCCCCATCAAGACGAAACGGCGGGAGCTTGCGCGCGCCGGCCTGCTGCCCCTCTCTCCAGGCGCGAGAAACCTCCGGGTCGCGCTGCAGGCACTCCTTGCGCAGCTCGAGCAGAAGCGGGCGGTTGAGCCCCCTCACCAGCGCGGTGAACTCGGCGATCTCGGCCGGCGTTCGGGCGCCGTGCTGCCACGCGAGAAGCGGCTCCTGCCACAGCCCGTGGTCGTCGACCGCCTGTCGGCCCGGCGGTGCATACGTTCCGTGGAACAGAACAGGAGATTCGTCTCCGTCGCGGCTCTCGCCGGATTCGGCAAATGCGGCGGCAGCGCGAAGCCGCAGGCTTGAAGTGAGCTTGTGGGCCAGACGGACAACCCTTTCCTCCGGATCGGCGTGAAGGGCGTCCGCAAACTCCCGAGCCTCGCTCAAGCTGGCGCAGCCGGCGGGAAGGCCATCCTCCTCGAGCCTGGCCAGGCTGTCAGCCACGCGCCGAGCGAGCGCCGAGAGGTCTGCGAATCGAGCAGCGACATCGATCGGCCGCGCGCGATCGAACGGCAGCTCACCGTCGCGCAGCACCCGGATGTCGACCCCCGCCCGCTGGCATGTCTGGAGCACGTTGAGCCGCACCTCGCCCAGAACATCCTTCACGGCTTCACCCAGCTCCGGATCGAGGCCGACACACGCGTGCCCGCTGGCCAGCATCTGTTCAACCGATTCTCTCGCCAGCGCGCGCGCGCCGGGGGCCCACCGCGCGCGCGCAAAGGAATCCCGCGCCGCTTGAACGGCCTCGCGCGCGACGGGGGCCGAGGGCGAGGTCGGCTGCAGGGGAGGCGCACCTGCCCGCCCCCGCGCCCCCGCGTCTCGGCGCTCTTCGTCACGCGTGCCGTCTCCATCCGGCGCGATCGTGTGCGGTTTCACGCCTGCCGGGTCGACGGCTGGCCCGCGAGCCCGAATCCAGGACATGGCTCTCGTGGCTTGGATGTCCACTCTCAACCCCTCCTCAGACGCCGCTACCGTGACGCTGCACCGACATCGTGCATCACCACGAAGCTTCGGTAGTGATCGTGGGTGTAGTACATCTCGCCCTGCGCCCCCTGGACGATTCTCCGCGCACCGCGGTGCGGAAGGCCCGGTGTCTCCACCGTCCACTCGCTGTAGTAGTCTGGGCGACCCGCGGACGGCAGTCGTCCCTCACGGTTGCGAAAGCACGTCCCGTCGTTCGAGTAGTGCGGCGCCTGTCGCTCGATGCGGCGCACGGTGCTGTCGACCTCTCTCGGAAGGTGACAGAGCCCGAACGCCGGCGCCCCCGGAACCATCGCCGCCGCGGCGAAGACACCCACGTAGGCGCTGCTGAGAGCGAGGTGCGAGGGGTTGAGCGGTGGGGTGGCCGCACCGTCATGCGTCGGCGTCGAACCGCCGAGGCTAACCTGATCGACAAGCGGTGCGCGGACGGGAGATGAAGGTGCGGGCGGGCTGCCCGACCCCGAAGATCTGTGCGCCCCCCCTGCAGCGCGACCCGTGGCGCCCGTTGTGAGGGGAGACGTGAGCGTGTGCACAGGCTGCATGAGAATGACCTCCACAGGGCGCCGCGGCGCCAGACTCGCTCTCCCGGCCCACGGTCGAGGCATCTCCTCGTGAAGGCGAGAGGGACTGTGAAGCCACTGTACGATGTCCGAGAAAAACCAGAGACAACAAGCAGCGGTGAGAATGCGTGAAACGACCGTGTTCCATTCGATAACGCAAACCTCTCGTTCACATCATCGGGCGCTGATTTTACCGCCCCTTCACCGCTCGGTGGCACAGTGGGAGAAACCACTGATCGAGGGAGACACACGATGAACCTGCTCACCCCCCAGCTGCCGTTCGGCCCCACGAACCCTGCCATACCCATGGCCTCAACACCCGTGCAGGGCGATTTCAGCACGCCCCCGACCCAGGCAGACGTCGTCGCCCTCCATCCGGAAGACACGATCGCTCTCACCCCGCAGGCCGCTGCCCTCACGGCTCCCGATGCAAGCGCTCCCCCCACCATCGACCCGTCCGCGCCCATCGGCAGCGACCAGCCCGATCTCACGTCGCAGTACGCCTACAAGGACTGCGTCGACTTCACACAGGGGGGCATACCGTCCGGATACAGCGTGGGCAATGACACCTTCCACGGCGGCAACGGTGAGCTCCAGCAGTACAGCCCATCGCAGGTGACGGCAGTGGCCGGCCAGGGCGTGGTGCTGACCGCGGCGCCCAACGGCGACCCGAACACGGCTCAGGACTCTCCCTACGTCTCAGGGAAGGTCTTCGACGCCCAGCGCGGAGTGAGCACGGGAGCGGTGGAGTTCACCGCCACCATTCCCAAGGGAAAGGGTCTATGGCCCGCCATGTGGCTGCTGCCAAAGGGTCAGAATGCTGCTGACGGAAGCGACTTGCAGTGGCCGCAGACAGGGGAGATCGACGTCTCCGAGATCAAGGGGAGCGATACCACGCGATCGCTGGCCACCCTGCACTGGGGCGACGCGCCCGGCAGCCCGTCAAAATCTCAGGGGCCCTTTGCCACTACCGACGCCACCACCGACTTCGCCGATGGAAACCCGCACAGGTTCGCGGCGCAGTGGGACAGCAACGGCATCACAAGCTACGTCGACGGCAAGAAGGTCGGCTACACGCCCTTTGACGACCAGCAGAGAGCCACCTTCGCGAGCGGCCAGCAGTTCTCGCCCATCATCAATCTGGCTGTGGG
>RGZZ01000511.1 GCA_010028905.1 Pseudomonadota bacterium
TGGCGGCGGCCGTCACCAGCATGCCCATGGAGGTCTTGAGGGTCTTCATGAGCGAGGCTGCGTAGGGCGAGCACGCCTCGTACTGCTGCTCGAGATTGGCGAAAACCTCGGGGCTCTGGCTTGCCATGCGGAAGAGCGGCTGCTCGAGAAGCGCCTCTTGCACGGCCTTCACCGTCTCCTCGCTCTCGCCAGCGGCCGCCTCGAGCTCGCGGGTGAGGCGAGCAGCGTTGCTGATCGTGGCGTCAGCGCCGGCCTGGGCCGCTGCATTGGCGCTCTGGATACAGTCTTTGACCGTCGCTTCCGGCAGGACGCGCATGAGCGCGAAGCCGAGGATCTGGTTCTGCAGCTCCTGGTGGAAGATCTTCTTCGCCTCGAAGGTCTGACCGCGCCCCTTGAGCGCGCTCGCCACCTCTTCAGCGCCGCACACGGCAAGACAGAGCTTCTTCGTCTCCGCCATGTAGATGAATGAGTTGCCAGCCGTGGCCTGGCGCAGGGCCTGGGTCACCTCATTGAATGCCGGTGGGGCAACGGGCGCCGCGACCGGTGATGCAAACGGGGATTGATAGAACATGGCTGCTCCTTCCGCCGCTGGGTCAGGCCGAGGTCTCGGCCGCAGAGCTGTCTTCTGTCGACGCTTGTGCCTGCATCTGCTCGCGCAGGTTGTAGAGCAGCGTCTCCTTGTCACTGCCGTCGTGGGGGAAGATGAGAATCACCGACCGCAGATCAACAGCCACGGCAAGGCCGCTCTCCGGGTGGGAGAAGGTGAGCTGCGTGAACTTCTCCACGATCTTCGATTGCACCGTCTCGGCGCCGGTCCGGCCAGTCTCCGGCAGCACGAGCAGCACCTGCTGACCCCAGCGCACCGAGATGTCGATGTCGCGGATGACGGGGTCGATGGTACGTCCGAGGCCCTTGAGAATGGTGTACAGCATGTCGCTGCGCGCGGCATCGTCGAGACGCGGCTCGAACAAGATGAAGGCAAGCTCCCGGTTGAAGCGGCGCGCGCGCTGGATCTCGTTGTCGAGATCACTCCGAAGATACTGGTCGGTGGTCATTCCCGTGAGCCGATCTTTATCCGCCATGCCGAGATCCTCTCTCCCCGCTGATGGTCGCCCTGCTGAGTCGCACTCGAAGCGGCGGGCCACCGCGCGCAGTCTGGACGTTCCCGGCCCTGCGCTGCCTCGGTGCTTCTTCGGCACGGGGCGCCCCCCCTGCCGGCCTGCTCTCCGCACCGAGACCAGGCACACTCAGAGATCTCGCGCGCAGCGGAACCCGATGACCCCTTCAGTGTGATCCGGGGGCGCCGCGTGACGCACGCTGCACCGCAGGTCGACCGGGTCGTTCGAACGCCATGACCCTCCCCGAAGCACCCGTCTGGCCGTGCCGTTCACGACAGCGGGACTGCCGTAGGGGCCGTACCAGGTGTCGGTCCACTCCCAGACGTTGCCCGCCAGGTCGTGGCAGCCGAACACGGAGGCGCCGCGCGGGTGGCTTCCCACAGACAATGCGCCACGAGAGAGACCCTCGGCGTCGTGGCGGCACGCATGCTGGTCCCAGTGGTCTCCCCAGGGGTAGCGGCGGCCGTCCCAGCCACGCGCCGCGTACTCCCACTCCTCTTCGGTGGGAAGGCGCAGCCCAGCCCACCGACAGTAGGCGCTTGCGTCTTCGAAGGTCACCCGCGAGACGGCGGCGTTGAGGCCCCAGCTGCGGCCGCTCGTGGCCCACTCGCCACCGGCCTCATAGTTGGTGGCATCGACGAAGCGCTTGAACTGGGCGCTCGTGACAGGATGCTTCGCCATCCAGAAACCGCCGCACAGAAGGCTTCGCACCGGCTTCTCGTCCGGCCGATCGTTCGACCCCATCTGGAATCGACCCGCAGGGATCTGGACCATCACGCTGCCATCGATGGTGTTCTCGGCCTCCTCGAAACCGTGCTCGTTGGTGCCGCGCATGCGCAGACCGAAGATGGCCGTGGGCGGCGCGGCGGAAAGGCGACGCGGCGACGCGGACACGTGACGAGGCGGCCCCGGCACAGTCGGCGTGCCCGCGGGCGGCGGAACGACGGCACGGCGCACATTGAGGCCCCCTCCTGAGGGGGGGGTGCTCTCGAGCGCGGAGCGCATCGCGGCAGCGCTCGCGAAGCGCTTCTGCGGATCGAGCACCAGCGATCGCTCGAGGACCTGCCGAAGCCGAGCCGATACCCCCGGCACCCGCATCTCGATGGGGTCGAAGTGAAAGGGCACAAGCGGGGGGCAACCGCTCAGCAGGTGATGCAGGGTTGCCCCGAGTGCATAGAGGTCAGACCGCGGCTCGGCTCTGCCGCGATACTGCTCGGGCGGTGCGTACCCGGCGGTTCCGATGGACGTGCCCGTGACCATCTGCAAAGGGCGGGCGATACCGAAGTCGATGAGCACGATGCATCCATCCGCGCGGCGACGCATGAGATTCGACGGCTTGATGTCGCGGTGCAGCACCGGAGGGCTCTGCCCGTGCAGGTACACCAGCACCTCGAGCACCTGCAGCGCGATCTCGATCACCTCCGTCTCGGCGAGACCGGAAGCCTTCGTTGCAGCGAGACGTCGCTCGAGACTCTCCCCCTCGATGAAGTCCTGCACCAGATAGTGGCGCCCGCGCTCGGTGAAGGCGTCGTGCACGCGTGGAAGCGATGGATGTGACAAGGCAGCCAACAGGCGACCTTCGCGTGCGAAGCGCTCCACCGCTTGATTGATGTCGATCTGAGTGGCGCCAACGATGGACATCTCCTTCAAGGCATAGATCCGGGACGCCCCCAGGTCGACCGCACGGTAGACCGCTCCCATGGCGCCGCGTCCCACACAGGATTCGATTCGATAGCGGCCGCGCAGCGTCTCGCCTGCGCGAAGCCGGGACTGACTCGCGCCACAGGTGCTGCAGAATGCGGTCGACGGGGCACAGGGCGCGCCGCAATCCGGACAGGTCATTGACTCGTACTCCTTCCACCTGTGTCAGACGAGTGGGCACTGCGGCCCGCCCCTCCCAGAGCCACTCACACGGGACGCGCAATCAGCGCGCAGGGCCTGCCCTCAGGCGCCCTTGTCCCGCCAGACGGTGCCGTCGCCCAGCAGCTGCTTCACCGAATCGAACAACGCGTCATTGGGACGCACAGCAAACGCGTCGTCGAGCGCCATCAGCGACGTTCCGCCTGCGCTCACCAGATGCAGATAGACCGAGTTCGGTCCGGGGAACCGGAGCAGGATGTCACGCAGCGCCAACATCTTGTCGCGGTGCTGCTGCTCGAGACGGATGTGCACGGGCGCGTCGAGCACGGGGAGCACGTAGGCGAGAGGCGCGGGGGGAGGGGGCTCCTTGGGCTTCTCTTTCACGGGCCTGGGCGCGCTCTGGGCAGGGCGCG
>RGZZ01000512.1 GCA_010028905.1 Pseudomonadota bacterium
GCTATACGCCGAAGAGGCGCCGAAGGCTCTGCATCACCGTGGTCTGGTTCTCGTTGCCGCGCCGCTGCCGCGCTTCTTCATCGAGGTGCTGCAGCGCCGCATCGAGCGCCGTTCGCTTCTCTCCCATCACCATTGCGATCTCGTGGGCCAGGTTCTGGTTTCGCGTGAGGGCCGCGAGAAAGGCGCTCTTGGGAAGTCGATAGGCGAGCACGCTGCTGCGCGCCACCACGGTGGTCTCGCGCACCACGTCGTTCACCAGGCTCCACTCGCCGAAGACCTCTCCCGCACTGATGGCATTCACGAGAGTGGAAGGGGTGCCCTCGGTCTCCACGTACCGCTCGGCGGTCCCCTCGCTCACGATGTAGAGCCAGTGGGCCTCGCTTCCCTGACGGGTCATGACGTCGCCCTGGGCGAACGGCGCGTAGACCAGCTGCGAGGCCAGGGTCTCGAGCTCCTCGTCGGGAAGGCGGTTGAAGAGCGCCACCTTGCGAAGGGCCCGCACGCGCTGCTCTTGATCTTCCCGCGCTTTGCGAAGGCGACGCTCCGCATTCTCCTCTTCGGTGAGGAAGACCGCATGCGCCGGCAGCGCCAGCGAGATGCCCGCGCGCTTGAGCGCGGCAACGACGTGGGTGCGCACATCAGAGTCGGTAGGATCGTCAGCCGCAAGATCGGTGAGCCAGTAGCGAACCGCGTAACGGGTGAAGCTCTCGGCGAACTCCATGGCGACGCAGTTCGGAGGAGGATCTGGCGCAACGCGCGGGAGCTCGGCCTGGCGCAGGGCGGCCTCCACGGTCTCGATGACCTCTGAGGGCGTCCATCGATGGTCGACGTTGAACCACACCCAGCGGCGCCACTGAACGGGCTTCTCGCTGCGACGGCCCTGCACCGTGAACTTCCCTCGCGCCATCACGCTGTTGGGAACCATCACCGTCTCCCAGTTGCGGGTCTCGACGGCGATGCGACGCCACCCCATCTCCACGACGCGGCCCTGGATGTCGTCGATCTTGATCCAGTCGCCCACGTCGAGCGAGTCGTCGAGCTGCACGGCGAGTCCCGCCACCAGGTTTCCCAGGGTGTCTTGCATCGACAGACCGATGATGGCCGTCACCACCGCGGAGCCCGCGATGATGCCGGAGAGGTTGACGTTGCGCAGCCACAGCAGTGCGAAGAGCCACGTCACACCGCCGCAGGCCACGGCCACAGCACTGAGCCGCTCAGGCTGATGATCACGGCGCCTTCGATGAAGATCGCGAGATCGCGGAGCAGCCCGGCGGCGCTCTCGCCGATCACGGGGGTGAGCGCGCTTGCCGCAACAAGCGTGATCACGGCCAGCAGGGTGAGCAGCGCGAAGGCCCGCAGCGCCACCCTCGACGAGCGCGCCAGCAGCTTCGCAATGGCGCTCAGGGCGAGAATGACCCCCAGCACCCATCCTTGTGAGGTCGCGGCGCGCTCGATCACGAGCACCAGCTCGGGTGTGGTCATGTCAGCGGTGTGAGCGGGCGGTGCCGCGCTTCCCGACTCAGGGTTCGCATGTCAGCGGGCAGACCGGACGGGGCGCCTCTACGGTCACGATTGCGCTCACCTCACCGCCCAGTTCAATGCGGCATGGAGGCCGTCCTCCTGCCACGGGGGGCGCGCGGGCGGGAGGACGGCGTCTGGCGAAGGGCAAAGGGGGCGACGATGAGCTCCATCCTCGACCGCATCGGCAGCACACCGCTGGTGCCCTTGAACGCTCTCGGTGCCGGTCTGCCGGTGCCCCTGCTCGCCAAGTGCGAGTTTCTCAACCCTGGCGGAAGCGTCAAGGACCGCATCGCCATGGCCATCATCGACGATGCCGAGCGTCGCGGCGCCCTCGCGCCAGGGGCGACCCTGATCGAGGCCACGGCGGGGAACACGGGCCTCGGTCTGGCCATGGTGGCGGCTGTGCGCGGCTATCGCCTGGCCTGCGTTTTGCCCGAGAAGATGTCGAACGACAAGCGTCGCGCGCTGCGCTCCGCCGGGGCCGAGGTCATCATCACGCCCAATGCCCCGCCGGACAGCCCGGAGAACTTCCAGAACGTGGCAAGACGTCTGGCCGCGGAGCGGGGGTGGTTCCTGGTCGATCAGTTCGTCAATCCGGCGAATCCACACGTTCACGAGACCGTGACCGGCCCCGAGATCGTCGCCCAGGTGGCGGGCCCGGTGCACGCCTTCGTTGCCGGCGTGGGCACGGGGGGATCGATCACCGGCATCGGACGCTGCCTCAAGCGATCTGACGCGCGCACGCGAATCGTGCTGGCCGATCCCGTGGGCTCGCTGCTCGCGTCGCTCTGGGGCGACGGCCTCCCGCCGTGCGACGCCCCCTATCTTGTAGAGGGCATCGGTTCGAGCCGCGTGCCGGCGAACCTCGATCTCCGCGTCATCGATGCCGTCGAGCGAGTGACCGACGCCGAGTCTTTCGAGGCGGCCCGCCGGCTCATCCGCGAAGAGGGCCTGTTTGCGGGCGGTTCGGCCGGCACCGCCGTTGCCGCAGCAATACGCGTGGCGGCGCGGGCCTGTCCCGGAGATGGCGCGGTGGTGGCGCTGCTGCCGGACGGCTGGGATCGCTACCTGAGCAAGGACTGGCTCACCGAGCCCTGAGTCGCCGGGGTGGGCGGCGCTTTCGCCGAGCGTGCCCGGCCCCAGGTCAGTGCGGAGCGCTGCTGTCCAGCGGTTTCACCGCGAAGGTGAAGTGATCGTCGATGACCGGGTGGTAGTACATCAGTCGGAAGGTGCGACCGTGCGCCTCGAGCCGGGTGAAGCGGTCGACGAGCGGCTCCAGGGCGAAGTCCTGCAGATGGGTGATGGCCGGGCACTTCGCGTGAAGCGGGATCTCGGTGTACAGCAGCGCGCCCGGTCGGGCGCATCGCAGCACTTCGCGCAGCACCGCGTCGAGGGCCGCGTCGGTGAGATGTTCGAAGAGATCGAAGGCCATGAAGAAGTGGAAGGTCTCGTCGGGGTAGGGAAGCGCCGTGATGTCGCACTGCCGCGTGCGCAGATGGGTGAAGCCCGCGCTCGACGCCAGGGCCTCGAGCGCGCGCAGGCTGCCCTCGGAGATGTCGCAGCAGTGCACGGTCAGGCTGGGCATGACGCCAAGGGAGAAGCTCCCTCGCCCCCAGCCGCAGGCCAGCTCGCAGCCTTCGATGGGCCCGGGGAGCGCTTCGAGATCCGGTCTCAGGTAGAGCTCCGGGAACGTGCGTGCGAGACAGACCTTCCAGTAGGGAACCTCGCCGAGCCGCCCGGGGCGAAGGCGCGCCATCATCTCTTCCGGGGTGCTGGCAGGTCTGGGCAGATGGGGGCGCAGATCGGTTGCGGGGGGAGGCGTGAACGCCAGGGCGTCGAGCAGCGCGCAGAACATCGGGCTCTGCCAC
>RGZZ01000513.1 GCA_010028905.1 Pseudomonadota bacterium
ACGCCACAAGACCCGCCGCACCGCACCACCGAAGCCCCAGCCAACCCACAGACCGCAGGACCCGCCGCACCGCACCCGAAGCCTTCGCCCATGCGAGCCCTCTTCTCGATGGTGACCTGGGAGCTGGCGCTGAACCTCAGCGAGATGGCCCGTCTGGGGCGACGCGGATGGTACTGGCGCCTGCACCTGGCGATGACCCGCGCCTACACCTTCGACAGCGCGTGGCGGGTGGTCACCCGCGAGGCGCCCGCCACCGGTCTATCCGAGATGCAGCTGGTGTACGGCGAGACGCCCGCATTCACCATGCTGGCCATGCTCGCCCGCGTGGGCATCTCGCCGGAAGACACCCTCATCGACCTCGGCTGCGGCCGCGGCATCGCCGTCATGGCGGCGGCCCTCGAGTGGCCCCTGAGCGCCGTGGGCATCGACGCCCTGCCCACCTTCGTCGAGCGCGGCAACGTCATCGCGCGGCGGCTGGGCATCGACGACCGCGTCACGCTGCGCCACGAGAACTTCGTCGACGCCGACCTCTCTCAGGGAACCGTCTTCTACGCCGCCGCCACCACGTTCGAGCGAGACATCATCGACACCGTGGCCGAGAAGGTGGCGCGTCAGGCTTCGAGCGCGAAACGGCCCCTGCGCTTCATCACCCTGAGCCAGCCCCTGCTGCCGCCCTGGAAGATGGTGGAGAAGCTCACCCTGCCCATGACGTGGGGACGCAACACGGTCTACTTTCACGTGCTCGACGCATCGGTGGCAGATTCGTCAGGCCGCGCGTAGCGGCAGGGCGAGCCCTGGCCTGGGGTGAGACGGCGGTAGCACGCGTGAAGACCTCTCCGCCTCAGCCGCCAGACTCATCAGAGTCGAGGTCGTCGAGCAGGGCGTAGGCAGCGTTGCGGCCCGGGTTTCCACTCACGCCGCCCCCGGGATGCGCGCCAGCGCCGCACATGTAGAGCCCCTCGACCGGCGTGCGATAGCGCGACCAGCCGGGCACGGGGCGAAACGACATCACCGAGCCCGGGCGCATCTCGCCGTGGTCGGGGTGTCCCCACGCCATGCCGAACTGCTCCTCGATGGCCAGCGGCGTGAGGACGTGTCGCGCTGCAATGGCGCCCGGCAGGTTCGGCGCATACCGCGCAAGCAGCTCGACCACGGCGTCGGCGGCGGGTTCGCCCAGATCCATCCAGTTCCCCTCGGCCAGATGGTAGGGCGCGAACTGCACCCAGAGCGAGAGCACATGCTGGCCATCGGGGGCAAGGCTCGGGTCGTCGAGGGTAGGGATGATGCCGTCGATGATGGGCTGGGTCGAGAAGCGTCCCACCCGTCCATCGCCATAGGCCTGATGCATGTAGTCGAGCGACGGGGCGATGACGAGTCGCGCCCGATGGTGCGAGGCCGGCGCGGTGCCGGGAACGGCCGAGAAGTCCGGGAGCTCGTTCAGCACCAGGTGCATCTTCATCCCGTAGCCCTGCATGGGCGCCTGCTCGACCCGCGACACGAAGCTCGCCGACAGGTGCTCGCGCGACACCAGGCGCAGGAAGGTGGTGCGCGGATCGGCGCTCGACATGACGAAGCGCGCCTCGATCACCTCGCCGTCGAGCAGGCGCACGCCCTTGACCCGCCCGTCGTCTACCTCGATGGCCACCACCTGCGCGTCGGTGCGAATCTCGGCCCCATGCGACTTTGCACTCTCGACGAGGGCACGGGTGAGCGAGCCGAAGCCGCCGCGAATCAATCCCCACTGCCCACGCACGCCCGCGGCCGTGTCGGTGAGGCGATGGATGAGGCCGTAGGCCGTTCCTGGCGTGCGCGGTCCGGCGAAGGTGCCGACGATGCCGTCGACGCCGAACACCGCCTTCACCTGCGGGGTCTCGAAGTACTCATCCATCAGCTCTTGCACGCTCGAGAACAGCAGATCACGCAGCATCATCTCGCCCTCTCGACCGCTGAAGGCGCGAGACAGGTCTTCCATGGAGGGTGGCGCGTGCATCGACCAGGGCGAGAGCCGGTGCGAGATGCGGTCGAGCCAGGCCTGCAGGCGAACGAATCCCTCGGCGTCACGCGGCGCGTGCCGAGCCAGCTCGGCCATGGTGCGCTTCTCGTCGGCATAGAGCATGACGTGGCCGCCATCGGGAAGCGGCATGAACGTGGCCTCGTCGCGCGCGTAGAGCTCGAGCCCACGTTCGGTGAGCCCCAGTTCCTCGACGATCTGGGGCGACAGGGCGCGGAACAGATGCGCCCCGGTCGATGTGCGCACGTTGGGCGCGATCTCCTGCGTGATGCAGGCGCCGCCCGGCTGGGCGCTGCGCTCGAGAACCAGCACCGACATGCCCGCCCGCCCGAGATACGAAGCGGCAACCAGACCGTTGTGGCCGCCCCCCACGATCAGTACGTCGTAGCCTTCAGACATTGCGTCGCCTCTCATCTGCGTCGGCCTCGGCAGGAGGCTCGTGAACGTACGATTCACAGGCCGAGGCAGGCACTCCTGTAGAGCGAGAGCGACGAGAGACTGACGTATACCCGGATGCGATGGTCGCCCAGGCCGCACGGCTCGGCTCTGGTGCGAGCGAGGCGCAGGGGCGATGGGGCAGAGCACCGAACCCGAGACGCCGTGTCGAGATTCACAGACGAAGGTGACCAGGGAGACCTGTTCGCGGGGACTGATTTCGAGGTGAAAGCGCAGGCCGACGCTTCGCGCCCGCTCTTCTCAGAGCCACGACCGGGCGCGCCATGGAGCATTCCCGGACAGCGCAGCGGGGGGGGCGGTAGCGATCGCGTGGGTGCCTCCACGACTTCTGACAGGCCACCCGTCACGCCGCAGCGCGCCCCCGCGCGCCGGCCTGCGCAACCTGCTCCCGCCGAGGCCGGGCGTCGCTCTCCCCTGCCCGAGCGCATGCGTCCGCGGTCCCTCCACGAGATCGTGGGGGCCGAGCGCGTGGTGGGCGAAGGCACCCTGCTGCGCCGCTTCATCGAGCAGAAGCAGCCCCTCTCACTCATCTTCTGGGGACCACCGGGCAGCGGAAAGACGACCCTGGCGCGCTTCCTCATGGACCACTGGGGGCTACCGTCGCGCTTCCTCTCGGCGGTGACGAGCGGCATCGCCGATGCCCGCGCCATCTTTGCCGAAGCCCAGAAGACCCTGCGCGAGACGGGGCATGCCACGGTGGTGTTCGTCGACGAGATTCACCGATTCAACAAAGCGCAGCAAGATGCGTTTCTGCCCTACGTCGAGAACGGCACCATCGTGCTGCTGGGCGCAACGACCGAGAACGCGTCGTTCTCAGTCATCGGACCGCTCATCTCGCGCTGCCGCGTGGTCACCCTCGAGGCCCATGGCCTCGACGATCTGAAGCAGCTCATCGAGCGCGCGCTGCGCG
>RGZZ01000514.1 GCA_010028905.1 Pseudomonadota bacterium
CGAGCATGCCGCCGATCCAGGCCATGGAGGAAGCGCCGCCGGAGCTTCCCGGTTGGCGCCTGCGCGGAGTGGGACCGTTCACCTGATGGAGATTCGCGGCCGTGTGTCGGAGTCTCCTCCACGGGGGGCGTGAAAGGGTTCGCCCCACGAGCGGCGGAATCTCGGCGTATGCGTATCGTCTCGCTCATCGCCAGCGCCACCGAGATCGTCACGGCGCTCGGCTTCTCTGAGTCGCTGGTGGGTCGCTCGCACGAGTGCGACTTCCCCGCGTCGGTGTCGACCCTCCCGGTCTGCACCTCGCCCCGCTTCGAGATCGGAGGGGCGAGCGCCGACATCGACCGCAGCGTGAAAGCGCTGCTGCGCGACGCCCTCTCGGTGTATCAGGTCGACGCCGACATGCTTGCCGCGCTGCGCCCCGACGTGATCGTGACCCAGTCGCAGTGCGAGGTCTGCGCCGTGAGCACGAAAGACGTCGAGAATGCGCTCTGCAGCTGGGTCGACAGCCGGCCGCGCATCGTGAGCTGCCAGCCGGACAGTCTCGATGACGTGTGGGCCGACATCCGCCGCGTGGCTGAGGCCCTGGGGGCGCCTGAGCGCGGCACGGAGCTGGTCGATGCCCTGAGGGCCCGCATGGATTCTGTGTCCGCGCGCGCCCTGGCGTGCGGCACGCGTCCGCGGGTGGCCTGCATCGAGTGGGTCGACCCCCTCATGGCCAGTGGCAACTGGATGCCGACCCTGGTCGAGATGGCAGGCGGCGTCAATCTCTTCGGCGAGGCGGGGAAGCACGCCCCGTGGATGACCTGGGACGATCTCGTGCGCAGCGACCCCGACGTGATCGTGGCCCTGCCATGCGGGTTCGACATCGCGCGCACCCGCGTCGACATGCCGCTGCTCACCGAGCGCGCCGAATGGACGTCCTTGCGTGCCGTGCGCGACGGGCGCGTGTACGTCACCGATGGCAACCAGTACTTCAACCGTCCGGGCCCGCGACTGGCCGAGTCTCTCGAGATCCTGTGCGAGCTGCTCCACCCCGACGCGTTTGACTTCGGGCACTGCGGTCGCGCCTGGGAGCCCCTTGGCTGACGCCGAGGCCTTTCTGCGCGAGGCGTCTCATTTTCGTCTCGGAAGCCTGCCCACCGAGGGGCAGCATCCGAAGACGAAGGCCCTGGCGCAGCTTGCGCGCGACGATGTGGGGGGCGCGGTGGCGCTGCTGCAGGAGGTCGATGTCGATGCCCTCACGCACGTCGAGGCGGCCGCTCCGCGCATCGATGCGCTGCGCCAGCAGGTGACCGCGACCCTCGACGCCGGCGGTCGGGTGTTTCTCTGCGGCTGCGGCGCCACCGGACGCCTGTCGCTGGCCCTCGAGGTGCTCTGGCGTGAGCGCAATGCGGGTGCGCCTCATGAAGATCGTGTGGTGGCCTTCATGGCGGGCGGCGATCTCGCCCTGGTCCACTCCATCGAGAACTTTGAAGACATCCCCGCCTATGGCGCTCGACAGCTGCGCGAGCTGGGGTTTGGTGACGACGATCTGCTCATCGCGTGCACCGAGGGGGGCGAGACCCCCTTCGTCATCGGCGCCACCGAGGAGGCGGCGCGCGTGTCGCGACGTCGCCCCTGGTTCCTCTACTGCAATCCCGACGAGTCGCTGATGTCGGTCGCGCGATCGCGCGCCGTCATCGAGAGCGAGCAGATCGAGAAGATCAGTCTCTTCGTCGGCTGCATGGCGCTGAGCGGAAGCACGCGCATGCAGGCGAGCACCGTTCTGCAGCTGGCCGTGGGACTGGCGCTGCTGGCGTGTGATCACACGGCAGCGGTGGCTGACGAGGTGGTCGCCTTCACCCAGCTGGTGAGCCGCGTCGACCTGGGCTTCGTGGCCGCTCTGGTCTGTCTGGAGAGCGACATCTACGCGGCGGGAGGCGGGGTGCGATACGAGACGCGCACCCACGGCATCACCGTGGTCACCGACACCACCGAGCGCGCGCCCACCTTCAGCATGCGGGCGTTCGAGAACGACGCTGACCCGACACGTGAGCCGGCCTTGAGCTACGTGCACATCCCCGGGACGGGGTCGGCGCTCGAGGCCTGGCGCTCCCTGCTGCGACGCGAGCCGCGCACGCTCGAGTGGGAAGGGGTGGCGGTCGTGGCGGGTCGCGCGCGATTGCTCGGCTTCGACTTCAGCGACGCCCTCCCCGAGAAGCGGGCCGCGCGCTGGCATGCCTGGGCGCTTCGTGAAGGTCGCTCACGCGGACCCGATGAGGTGTTTGCCATCGGCCGCACGGTCGAGGGAGGGGTTAGCCTGTCGCTCACATCGCCGGAAGGCGTGGTGGGGGGCGCGCTGAGCATGGCCCCGCTGCCCCTGCTCTTCGAGCACCTGCTGCTCAAGATCGCGCTCAACATCCACTCCACATTGGTGATGGGGCGCCTGGGTCGCTACACCCGCAATGTCATGACCTGGGTGCGTCCGAGCAACAAGAAGCTCATCGACCGCACCATCCGCTACGTCACGCTGCTGCTCGCCGACGAGGGGAAGACGGCTTCCTATGACGAGGTGGCGCACGCCGTGTTCGCCGAGATCGATGACACGCCGCCGAGCGAGCCCATCGTTCTGCGGGTGTTCGAGCGGCTGCGACGCGCGTGAGCGATCTGGCCCGCGCGCTCGCCCAGGCGGTGCCCGAATCGCGCGTGTCGGTCGCGGCGATCGATCGGGTGCGCTACGCCAGCGACGCGTCGTGCTACCGCCTCGTGCCGCAGGCGGTCGTGCACGCGGCCTCGGTCGATGAGGTGCGCCGGCTGTTCGTCACCGCGCGTGCCCAGGGCGTGCCGCTGGTCTTTCGCACCGCGGGGACCTCGCTCTCCGGCCAGGCAGTCACCGATGGCGTTCTGGTGGAGGTGGCGCGTCACTGGCGTCGGCTCGAGTTGCTCGATGACGGCCTGCGGGTTCGGGTGCAGCCTGGCGTCATCGGCGCCGCGGTGAATGCCGCGCTGCGCCCCCACGGTCGTCGCATGGGCCCGGACCCGGCAAGCATCGACGCGTGCATGATGGGGGGCATACTGGCCAACAACTCGAGCGGCATGTGCTGCGGGGTGCGCGACAACGCCTATCACACCCTCGAGTCGATGGTCATGGTGCTGCCGGACGGATCGCTGCTCGACAGCGCGCGTGACAGCGCGGTGTTCGCCGAGACCCCGCTTGCGCGGGGGTTGGTTGCGCTGCGCGACGCGGTGCGCTCGAACGCCGATCTCGTTGCGCGCATCCGGCGCAAGTACGCCATCAAGAACACGACGGGGTACAGCCTCAATGCGTTCCTCGACGAGACCGACCCGCTGCGCATGCTGGCGCGCCTGATGATCGGCAGCGAGGGGACGCTC
>RGZZ01000515.1 GCA_010028905.1 Pseudomonadota bacterium
AGTTCCCTCGTCGGGACCCGGTTCCTCCGCGACGGTAGGGCTCGGTGACCGCCGACGCGGCACCCGCCGCTTCACGCACGGCTGCGAGACGGCGCCTTTGCGAGCCCCTTGTTCGGCGCATACACGCAGATGACGGCTTCTTCACCCACAGCGGCCGCTCCGGCGCGATAGACCACACCCACAAGTCCGCGGCGGCCACGGGCCGCCGGCACGAAGCGCACCGCCTCGGCATCGGGCACGTTGCGGGCAATCTCCTTGCCCGGACCCGCGCAGGGGACGTTCTCGCCCTCCACCGCCAGAACGAGACCAGAGGGAAACCAGATCATCGAGCCCTTGGGAACCTCTGTGAGCCCGTCATGGCCAGAGAAGGCGATGTTCGCCCCGAGCCAGGCCATGTCGACATGCGCGACGCCCATGTCTGCCGCGATTCGCGCCAACTCCTCGGTCGACACCCCCGACCACTGACGCCAGTTGCGAACCGGGGTGCCACGCTTCACGCCAGCGTCACGGGCATCGGCGGGTCGGGTGAAACCTGCATGTCGGTCGCCCACGATTCCCTCGAGGGTGAAGTCGAGGCGTTCCACGGGCTGCTTGGCCACCCCGTCCGGCTGCCCGCCCAGGGCCAGTGCCGCCACCCGAACCACGATCTCGCGCCGCATGCCCCCAGAGTTCCCTCGTCGGGACCCGGTTCCTCCGCGACGGTAGGGCTCGGTGACCGCCGACGCGAACCAGAGCCCGATGGAATCGCTTGCAACTGCGCCCTCTCCCCCTGCGGAGGAAGATCACGCCCCCAAGGCACAGGTCGGCTACTTCCAGCTCACGTTCCTCATCTATGGCGCAGCCTGCGGCGGCGCGTTCGGACTCGAGGGCATGGTGAGCCAGGGACCGGGGCTGGCCATCTTCCTCATCGCCCTGGTGCCGTTCATCTACAGCGTTCCGCTCTCGCTGGTGGTGAGCGAGCTTACCGCCATGATGCCCGTCGAAGGGGGCAACTACCGCTGGTCTCGCTTCGCCTTCGGCAACCTGGTGGGATTCCAGGCAGGATGGTGGGCGTGGCTCAGTGGTGTCGTGGCGTCGGCGTCCTACGCCGCGCTGTTCACCGAATACATCAACACATGGGTTCCTCGGCCGACCGAGGCCGCCTACGCCTGGTGGGCGAATCACGGTCTCGCCTGCCTTGCCCCCGAGACCGGCAGCGCGGTTCTGACTCCCCTCGCCCACTGGGGATGCTGCTTGTTCCTCATCTGGCTCATGCACTACCTGAACGTCAAGGGCATCGATGTGGTGGGAGACTCCGCGGCCGTCATGACCTTCCTGCTTCTGCTGCCGTTCGCCATCATGCTGGCCATCGGCATCACGCACTGGAACGCCAACCCGCTGGTCCCGTTCATCGCGCCGGGCAAAGGCTGGCTCGACCTCGGCGTGGCGCTCTCCACCGTGATCTGGGTCTACTCCGGCTACGACAAGCTGTCTGCCGCCGCCGAAGAGGTGCGCGATCCGCAGAAGACCTTCCCGCCCGCGCTCTTCACCGCAGCGACGCTGGCGATGCTGTCATGCCTGCTGCCCACGGTGGCGGCCGTCGCCACATTGAACGACTGGGCCGAATGGACCGACGGCTTCTTTCCTGCCGCGTGCCTGAAGATGGCCGGTCCCTGGCTGCAGACGTGGATGGTGGTCGGCGGTCTCATCAGCAACGCCCTGCTCCTCAGCGTGACCATGCTCTCATCATCGCGCGTGCTCTTCGCCATGGCCGCTGACGGCCTGATGCCCCAGGCGCTCACCCGCCGACATCCGGTCAGCCAGACCCCCGTGGCCTCGATTCTGTGGGGAAGCCTGCTTCTCAGCGCCCTCACCCTCTTCTCGTTCAAGCAGCTCCTCATCATCTACCTCTACCTGCAGATGTACACCAATCTGCTCATCTACGTGAATGCCTGGCGGCTGCGCTCGAGCCATCCGACAATGGAGAGGCCGTTCAAGCTGCCCGGAGGCCAGATCGGCATCGTCGCGCTGTCGCTCCCCACCGTCGTGCTGGCCCTGGCGGCCATGATCTGCGCCGTGTTCCCGAACCAGGTGTTCGACCGCCTGCAGTTCGCCTATGCGATGGTGGCCACGCTCTCGGGCTTCGTTCTCTACCCGCTCCTCGCCCGTAACCGAACCTCCTCTCAGGCTTCTGCCGAGGGTTTGGCATGATTGCGCCCCCCCGTCACATCCGACTCGCCTCGCGCGCAGCCGGAAAGCGTGCCGTCTGACACCATGCCACTCGAGATCCACACCCTGACCGTCACCCTGATCCTCACCACGATGGTGATGGCCATCGTTCTCACGGGCGCCACCGTGGTTCTGCCGAGACGCCGCGGCGTCGGCGACTGGGCCATCGCGGCCTGGCTCTTCACAGCAGCCTGGGCGTGCCTCGCGGGCCGCCTGACCCACGACTCAGACGCGCTCATCAGCCTGCAGAACGCCACCATGATCGCAGCCCTGGCATTCATGGCCCGAGCCCACCTGCGCTTCACCAGCAGCACGCGAGAAGCCAGACCCCTTCTGCCGGCGGCCCTCGCCAGCGGACTGCTGTTCACAATCGCCACCTATGCGGGCGCAGGCTTCCGCGTGCGCAGCGCCCTCTTCGCCCTCATCGGTGGAACGTTTGCCGGGCTGGCGGCCTGGGCGCTCCTCGAGCAGAACTCCAGCCGACCTCGGCCGGCGCGCCGCCTTGCGGGGGCCTTCGCCCTGATCAACGTCGTCTGTGTGGCGCTGCGCTTCCTACCGCTGCTGGGGGTAGACATCGAAGGAAGCCTCCTCTCGTCCGGCGACCCCCTGAACGGAATCACCCTGCTGATTCCCACAGCCACGGTCACGGCCGCTGCGTTCTCGTTCCTGCTCATGCTCAGCGAGGAGAGCGAGGCGCGCGCCATCGAGTTCGCCTACACCGACGAGCTCACGGGCTGCTCGAGCAGACGGGTCTTCGAGGACTTCGTGCGCTCAGAGCTGCTCGTGATCCGTCGCCGCAAGGGCTTCCTCGCACTGGTGATGGTCGACGCCGACCACTTCAAGCGCGTCAACGACACCCACGGGCATGCCACGGGCGACAAGGTGCTGCGACACATCGCAGGTCTTCTGCAGGCCTGTGTGCGCCGCTCCGACCTCCTGGCGCGCTACGGGGGAGAGGAGTTCTGCGCGGTGCTGCGCGACACCGAGGCGGAAGGCGCGCTGGCCTTTGCCGAACGGGCGCGCAAGCTCATCGAATCAACCCCGTTGCAAGACGGCGCGCCTTCCGCCTCGGTGTCGCGCAGCACCGCGCAGAACTCCTCTCCCCCGTAGCGCGCCAGGAGGTCGGAGCGGCGCACACAGGCCTGCAGAAGAC
>RGZZ01000516.1 GCA_010028905.1 Pseudomonadota bacterium
GGGTCCCGGCCGTGGCCCAGGCGGTCCTCCGCCCGGGCGAGGCCCCGCGCGCCCCGCAGGGCCGTCGTCCCGCGGACCGCAAGGAATGCGTCTCGCCCCCAAGCCCGCCGCCCCTCCACCGGGGAAGATGGACAAGCTGCATCTCGAGGCCGCAGACTTCGCGCAGAACTTCTCCATCCCCGAGGCCGTGGCGTATCAGATCGTGCGCGGCGACTTCACCCTGAAGGAATGGATGGAGAAGCACGCGGAGGCCATGCGCAAGCGCAAGGAGCGCGACAAGGTCATGGCGGTGAAGAAGCAGCAGCGCTCCCGCGACGAAGGCATGGCGCAGCAGTACTTCCTCAAGCAGAAGCGCAACGAGACGCCGCACGTGTTCCGCATGCATAGCGACGAAGAGGTGGTGGGAGTCGTGCGCAGCATCCTCCCCTATCACCTCTGGCTCGACGTCGAGACCGCCGACGCCCCCGAACCGAAGCGCGAGAAGCTCGAGAAGCTGTCGATGCTCTACTGCTTCAAGGCAGAGAACACCCCTGAGGTCCGCAAAGGGCTGAAGCGCAACGACGAGCTGGCCGGGCAGAACCTGCAGCCCGTGCGCGAGAAGGATGGTCGATACGTGATTCCGCTGGGCCTGGTGCAGCGCGCCGCGCAGGAGGGCCGCGTGCTGCGCGTCCTTCTCAGCGACGGAACGATTGTCGAGGGCACCATCGACTGGCACAGCGTGTACTTCATGAAGATCAAGCTGCGCAGCGGCGCGTCAGTGGTGGTCTTCAACCACGGCATACAGAACCTGGAGATCGCGTCGGGCGAGCCGTCGGCCGCGTCACGCTGAGCGGCAAGCGCGAACGAGGCGCTGCGTCCGCTCAGATCGTCTGCAGAGGTAGGTTGAAGCAGCGTCGGGTGTTGGCTTCGGCCACCCGTGCCGCCTCTGCCGCCGACAGGCCGTGCAACGGCCCCACCGTCTCCGCGACGAGGGCCACGTGTGCTGGCTCGTTGCGCTTCCCGCGATGCGGGATGGGCGCGAGGTACGGACTGTCGGTCTCGATGAGCAGCCGATCGATGGGAACGCGTCTTACCACATCGCGAAGCGCCTCGGCATTGCGGAACGTGATGATTCCGGTGAAACCGAGATAGAAGCCGAGCGCGAGGAAGCGCTCAGCCGTCTCCCACGTTCCCGTGAAGCAGTGAACGACACCCCCGCACGAACGACCGCCTTCGGCCTCGACGATGTCGAGCAGGTCGCTCTCCGCGTTGCGACAGTGCAGAACCAGCGGCATCGCTCGGCGCACGGCCAGCCGGACCTGCGCGCGAAGCGACGCGCGCTGCACCTCGGGCGGACTGAAATCGTAGTGGTAGTCGAGGCCGGTCTCACCGATGGCCACGATGCGCGGCAGATGCGAGAGGCGCTCGATATGGGCCAGACCGGCGTCATCGAGGTGGCGCGCCTCGTGCGGGTGAACCCCGACGGTGCCATAGACCTCGATGTCATCACGCCCCGCGCAGCGCTCGACGAGAGCCGCAGTGCTGTCGCACGAGGCCACGTCAGTGGCCGGCACGACGATGCCGCGCACGTGCGCCGCCACGGCCCGCGCCAGAACCTCGTCGCGGTCGGCGTCGAACGCGTCTGTGTCGAGATGGCAGTGTGAATCGAAAACCGGGTAGGTCACGGCCTTCTCCCTCTTTCGGTGAACCAGCGCTCGATTCCCGACGCAATGGCCTCGCCGATGCGAGGCGCATAGCCGGGGTCGCGCATCTTCTGCTCTTCCTGGGGGTTCGAGATGAACCCGACCTCTACCAGTACCGAAGGCATATACGTCTGTCTCGTGACCGCAAACGATCGGAACACATAGGCGCGGTGTGCCTCGCGCTGCGCATCGGCGACCGGCGCAACGAGCGCGCGGGCGAGATCGGCGCTCCAGGGCTGGTAGTAGTAGACGAAGACGCCGCAGGCCACGCGCGCGTCCTCGACGCGTGGACGGGCGTTGTGATGGATGCTGACGAAGACGTGTCCCTGCTCGGCGCATCCTACCTCCACGCGATGGGAGAGCTCATCGGCGCGTGCCGGGGCCGTGTCGCGATCGACGTCGCGCGTCATCACCACCCGCGCGCCGCGCTTGCGAAGGGCCTCGCGCGCCTGAAGCGCGACCGCGAGGTTGATCTCCTTCTCGACGAGCCCCCCCACGCCCACGGCCCCGCTGTCACTTCCGCCGTGCCCCGGATCGAGCACCACCGTCACGCCCTGGAGCGATGGCGCGCCCGTGCCCTCGCCCGCGGGCACGTCAGGCGGACGAGCCAGCGTGATCCGGAAGTCGCAGGGCCCGACATGACGGAAGTCATGGCCACTCGGATCGCCCGGCAGATTCGGGGAGACAGCGGAGGCGACACGATACCCCCAGGCCCCCTTGCGCGCAAGGGGGAAGCGCAGCTCGACCCGTGCGGGTTCGACCTGGCGCACGGTGGCCGGCCCCACGATGAGGTCATCGCAGTACTGCGCAATCTCGTGGATCATCGATGTCGTTCGATGCAGACGAACCACCAGCGCGGGGGGATCGAGCTCCTCGATGACGTCGAACGACCCCTGGGCCGACGTCTCGATATCGACGCGGGTCTCACACGCGGTGGGGCGAACCAGCACGTTCCGCAGAACGACATCGGCCTGGGTCTGTGGCGGCATCCATTCGACATCGCGCTCTTCGACCCAGCCCCGATCTCCTGCGCCGAGATCGGCCACGAGCCAGGCGCCGCTGCGACCGCAGATCGAGAGCAGCGCGCCCTTCTCAAGCGGGGTGCGACGATCATGATCGGTGGTGGGGCCGACACGGAAGACGGCTCTGTCGCGCACCACGCGAACGACCCCCACCACCTGCCCCTTCACGACCGGGTGGGCAACGGCCGGACGGCCGCTGGCCATGCCCGTCGCCACGGCCAGCGCGGCGACGACCGCGACGACCGCCAGCAAGGTTCTGCATCGTGGGCCAGGTTCGCGATTCACGCGCGGATGTTCCCCTCGGATCCCCCCGCCTCCTCCGCGCACGGGCGTCGCCTCGTCGCTGGTCTTGATGCGAGCGGACGCAGAAATGGAAGGATTTTCACGTTCTGCGCGGGAACCTCTTCAGGATGTCGAGGGTCTATGACCGCAGACACGGCGCGGCGCAGAGCCTCGCCAGCGACGACATCGAGCAGGCCTCTGCGCACGTCCGCACTGACACGTGCCCGAGCGACGCTGATGAGGAGCCCCGCGTGACACGACCCCGCAAGACCGCGGCGACCGCACCCCGACCACGGCGTCCTTCGAGGAAAGCCGGACGGTCGTTCGCCTCGCGCATCGCACTGCTGGGCATCGCAGGCTTCACACTGGGGCTCG
>RGZZ01000517.1 GCA_010028905.1 Pseudomonadota bacterium
GTGGACACCTACGGAACGAGCGACGCGGCCCGAGTGCTGGGAGTGTCCCCCAAGCGGGTCCGGCAGATGGTCGCCGCTGGGACCCTTGCCGCGGTCGAGATGAACCCCCTACGCATCGAGCAAGCGGCGGTGCATGCGTTACGGGACAAACGCCGCAGCGACAAGCGGGCCAAGGCTGCGCCCCCGGAACCGCCCCCGGCTGCGGACCTCATGGCTCTGGTCGAGCAACTTCTGGACATGCAGCGGCAGGCGACTGAGGCCCAGACGCGTTTGGAGATCACCTCTTCCGCCGCTGACGAGATGCGGGCTGAGCGTGACGCGCTCGCTTCGGAGGTCGCGGACTTGCGGGCTCAACTCGCCCGCCGTCGTCGAGGATTGTTCCGCAGGGGGTAGAGGGGGGTCGCCAACCTGACCCAGCGCGATGCACCCACGCTCCGGCTACTGCTTGTGTGCGCCCCCGAAATCAGAGTTTTCAGATGCACCTATGGGCCTGTGACGGTCGAGCACATGTGTGACGGTCGGGGCCAGGGGTGGTGACGCTTGGACCGCATCTGTGACGAAATAGGGGTGCGTGACGAGTTACCAAGTGTGTGACGAGTTACCCCGACCCAGCTGTTTTTTCTGGGGGTTGCGTCGAGGACCCCGCCCACTTTCCCTTTTACACATCGCCGCGGATTAGGGGGTGGGGGGTTTGCTGTGTGTCGCCGGTCCGTGTGTGACACCTCCGCCACTATCGTGCACGGTATGGATACGACGCGACGCAGGAGCCGTAAATCAGACGGCCGCCACCGCGACGCGCTCATTTCTGTCCGCATCACCACCGAGGCCCTGCTTCTGCTGGATGCAGAGGTGCAGCACCGTGGCGTGAGCCGCGGGGATGTGGTCCTCGACCTCCTCGAAACCAACCTAACAACACACAAACAAACAAACACAAACAACGCTGGGGAGCGCTCTATGTCCACACACATGACCGCATAAGACAAACGGCCCACGAAAGTCCGCGGGCCGCTGTCGGAGTACCACCCCTGCAAGGGTGGAGAAAGAGTGACGCTGAAATGGTAACCGCCGCGCAGCCGTCTGCGCTAGATGGACCCCCGACACGCGAGCAAATCAGGGATGCCGCCGCTGGGTGGATGCTTGACGGGTTCCCCTGTTTTGTCAGGCCCATGTACCTCGACCGGGAACGGCCCGGGAAAGTGGTCAAAGGTGGATACGCGAACTGCCCGGATTGTGTGGCAGGGGCCCACGACCCCGGGGGGTGTGTCTGTGACGGGCTCCTGTGCCATGGGGTGTACGCCGCCACCCTTGACCTCGACCGCTTCACCCAGATGCTCGACAAGGCTGTGGGCCTGTCGTGGGGTGGGAGCACCGTGGCCCTGTCGGTGCGGGTCCCGGAGGGCTTCTGCGTCATAGATGTGGACGCGCACCCCGGTGGTGAGGATGGGGTGGCGCACATGAACCGCCTTATCGAGCAAAGCAACGATGGGCGCGGGAGCATCCTGTGGACGATGTGGTGCACCGAGCACTCCCGGCATGACTGCGACCCCTGCGAGCACCCCCAGATGGGGAACCGGGTCATCGAGTCCGCAGGTGGAGGGGCCCACTTCTACTTCCGTGTCCCGGTCGGGATGGTGCTCCCCAAGGAGTTACTGCCCGCTGTGGAGGTCAAGGGCCCCGGGTCAAACCTCGTCGTCCCGCCGGCTGTGACACCGGCCGGGGCCGCATACCGCGCAGCGCACCCGGGCTTCCCTCGACCGTTGCCGCCCATCGTGGACGCGCCCCCTCGACTTCTGGGGCTACTGCACACCCGGGTGACTTTGGACGAGGTGGGCAAGAGCATGCGCAACGAGCACCGGGCCGCCTATGAGGTGACCGGGTTCACCCAGCCGTCATCGCCGTGGGCCACCACCCGGGACAACCCCGACCCCGCTGGGCTTGTGCTGGACAGGGTGCTCGTCAAAGGCCCGCACAGGTGGGTCGCTCAATGCCCCGCACACCCGGACAACGGCCCGAGTCTGGATGTGCGCGAAGTCGAGGACCGGGTGCTCGTGCATTGCTTCGGCCGGTCCGCCTGCGACCCGGAGCAAGTGGTGGACGCGCTGGGCCTGACCCTCGCGGACCTGTATCGGTCGGGGGTGCTCGTATGAGTCACGACGCTATGGGGGGTTACGACGCGATGGTGGACGCGTTCCTCACAGATGCCAAATCCCGCGACCAAATCGCCGTGCAAGTCATCGTGGTGACAGTCCCGCCACAAGGCAAATCCCGTATGAGCGTCGCCACCGCGACCGTCCCGAACCTCGACACCGCAGACATGGCCCGCGACTGCATCATGCAAGCGGTCCGCATCACTTTGGAGGAAGTCGCATCATGACCGACCACACCACTACGACGAGCACCGTGGCGCACGATGCGCAGACTTTCTACCCAGACGAGGTGCAACGCATCGCGGAACGCATCACCGCGCACACACCGGGCCAGGAGCCGCCCGGGATGACCGCCACCGGGTCGAGGCTGCTCGCCGGGTCCGGGCTTCTGGACTGCGCAGACGAGCCCGACCTGACCGCTGACCTGCTGCTGGACGAGAACGGACAAGGGCTGTTTTACCGCGGCATGTGGAACCTGCTCGCCGGTCCGCGTGGCGTGGGCAAGTCATGGGCCTGCTTGGAGGCCACCCGGCAGGAGATCACCGCGGGCCGGGATGTGCTCCTGCTGGACTTCGAGCAACTGCCCCGCCGCAATGTCAAGCGCCTGCTGCGCATGGGAGTACCCCGCGACCTCATCGAGCGCCACCTGACCGTGCTGCACTACCGCGGCGGCATCTCCGACATCACTTGGACGGAAATCATCGGGACACCGTGGAGCCTCGTCATCGTGGACTCGTTCCGGGCCGCCATGAGCGCCCTCGACGGGGGGGTGGACGAGTCCGCGAGCGATGTGGAGAGGTTCATCTCCCGCCGACTGCTACCCCTGACACACCTAGGGGCCGGGGTCATCGTCACCGACCACAAACGCAAAGCCGACACCACCTACACCGACCAAGGCCCCGTGGGGTCCGGGCGCAAGATAGACGCATGCCAAGGGGCCGCCTACACCATCGTGCCGCTCCTGACCCCCGCTGACGGGGCGCTGGGCTCGTTCCGGCTGGTCAATGACAAAGACAACGAGGGCGCGATAAAGGCCCGCATCCCAGACTCCCGGGAGCGGGGCAACCTCGTCCAAGAGGCCGCCTATGTGGAAGTGGACTCCCGCCCCGGGAACCCGGTCCCGACCGTCATACGCATTAGCGGGCCACGCGACGCGTCCCAGATAGCCCGGGACAAACTCGACGACACCGTGGACATGCTCGCCGCCGCCCTG
>RGZZ01000518.1 GCA_010028905.1 Pseudomonadota bacterium
TCGCACTTCTTCGAGCACCTCTACTTCCGCGGCACCGAGCGGCGCACCGGTGAGCAGTTCAAGCGCGAGATCGAATCGCTGGGCGGGCAGACGAACGCCAAGACCACCAAGGACCTGACGCACTTCTACATCAACCTCCCCAGCCTGTACACGAAGCAGGGCCTCGACATCCTGGCCGACGCCCTCATCAACTCGAAGCTCGCGCCGGGTGAGGTGAACGAGGAGCGCAAGGTGGTCATCGACGAGCTTCGCATGGGCGAGGAGAACCCGGGGGCCATCCTTCAGAACGAGCTGTACACCTTCGCCTTCGAGAAGCACCCCTACCGGCTGCCCATCATCGGCACCGAGAAGACCCTGCGCGAGATGACCATTGAAGACTTCCGCGAGTTCAAGCGCAGGTACTACATCCCGAACCGCACCGTGCTCATCATCGTCGGCGACGTGACCCCCGCCGAGATCATGCCCACGGTGCGCGAGTACTTCGGGCCCTTCACGGGCAATCACAGCCAGGCCGACGAAATCCCCGTCGAGCCCCGACGCCACGATGGCGCGCGCGAGCGCGTGGTGCGACGAAACCTCCCCAACGCCTACGTGCTCATGGGCTTCCGCGGGCCCAGCGTGCGCGATCGCCCCGACATCTACCGCACCGACGTGATGACCTTCCTCGTGGGCCAGGGAAGCGGCTCGCTGCTGACCAAGAGCCTGGTCGATGACAAGAAGATCGCCCTCAGCGCCTCCGTGGAGTTCCTCACCCAGCGCGACCCCGGCCTCATCACCTTCGAGGCGACCTGTGCGCCGGGCAAGGTCGAGAAGGTGAAGGCCGCGATGCTCGAGACCATCACCCAGCTGCGCGAGGGGCGCGTGAGCCAGGCCGACTTCGATCGCGCCAAGACCCTGCTCATGAACTCATACCGCTTCGGAGACGAGACCAACGCCGGCAAGGCCGACAGCCTCGCCTTCTACGCCGCCATCGACAACGTCGAGTTCGCCCTGACCTATCTCGACGAGATTCGAAAGGTGACCTACAACGACGTCATCGCCACCGCCCGCGCCTACCTCGACCCGAAGGACTGCTCGGTCCTCGTGGTGAGACCCAGCGAGAAACGGGCCGCTCGACCGGCCGAGGGGGTGGCCCGCCGATGATGCGCAGCCTTCTCCAACGACTCTTCCTGACCACGATGCTGGCCGTCACGATGACCGCCTGGGCATCAGCACAGGCGGCTCCGGTGAGCGGCCTGCCCGACATCAACCTGCGCGACAACGTGACGCGCACCGTCCTCGACAACGGCCTGACGCTGCTCGTGGTGGAAGATCGCCACACCGACATCGTCGGCGTCGAGATGGTCTTCCGGGTGGGGCAGTCGAATGAAGACGACGCCTCCGCGGGCATCACGCGCCTGATCCAGAACATCCTGGTGAAGCGCATGGAGAAGGCGCAAGGCCCGAACACGAACCTGTTCGAGCTCCGCGGCAGCCTGCTGAACGCCACCGCGTCGCCCGACTTCGCCGAGATCTCGCTGATGACCGACACGAAGAACCTGGGCGAGCTGCTCGGCGTCGTGGCCCGATCGGTGGCGAAGCGCCAGTTCACCGATGACGAGGTGACCGACGAGCGGCGCAAGATGGTCGAGCTGCTCGAGAGCGATCAGCGCGTGTTCAAGGCCATCTACGAGATCTTCTTGCAGATCTTCTACCGCTACCACCCGTACAAGCAGCCCCACGACGGCCACGCAGCCTCGGTGCGCCAGCTCACCCGAGAGCGCCTCGAGAAGTACTATGCGCGCTTCTGGGCCCCGAACAAGACCGTCGTCGCGGTGGTGGGGAACGTCGATCGCGACGCCGTGCTCGAGATCGTGAAGCGAGAGATGGGGGCGATGTCGCGCGTCGAAGACAAGCGCCTCGAGGTGTCGTGGGAACCGAAGGCGGTGGAGCGCGAGCTCTACCTCACCTCAGGCTCGAACCTGGCGTGGATCCTGCTGGGCTTTCCCGCCCCGGGGCTGAAGTCACCGGATCAGGCCCCCATGCGAATCCTGTCGAGCATCCTGGGCGAGGGATTGAGCTCGCGCCTCTGGGTCGAGCTGCGCGAGAAGCGCGGCTTTGCCTACGAGGTGAGCGCCATGTATCCGGAGCTCGAGGGGCCCTCGCACATGATCGACTACACCATCACCACCCCCGATCACGTGAATGAGGTGCAGAGCCGCATCTTCAAGGAGATCGAGCGCATCAAGACCACGCCGGTCTCGCAGGAAGAGCTCGACGGCGCCAAGCGGCGCCTCATCGGGCAGTACCTGCTCGAGCGCGAGACCAGCAAGGGGCGGGCTCTCAACCTGGCCGTGCAGGAGCTGCTGGGCAGCGGCTACCACGCCGATCTGCTCACGGTCGACCGGCTCAAGAAGGTCACCCGGGAAGACGTGCTGCGCGTGGCGCGCATCTATCTCACCGACTACACGCTGCTGGTGGCTCGCCCTCGTGGCTACTCGCCACCGCTGTTCCGCTGAGGACATCGACATGACTGCATCTCCGTCCCAAGGCCGCATCGCCATCGACGGGCCCGCTGCCAGCGGCAAGACCAGCGTGGCCCGCCGGGTCGGTCAGGCACTCGGCCTGGCACTGGTCGACACAGGCGCCATGTATCGCGCCGTGGCCCTGGCCGCCATCGAGGGCGAGATCGCCCTCGACGATCTCGAGGGGCTCACCGCGCTGGCCCGAGAAGACTCGCCCCGCTATCGCTTCCTTCCCGACCCGGTGGGCGAGCAGGGCTACCGGCTGCTCATCGAGGGGCGTGACGTCACCGATCTGCTGCACACCGAGCGGGTGAGCACCGTCGTCCCGCGCGTGGCTTCGGTGTCGGGGGTGCGCGCGGTGCTGGCCGCCGAGCAGCGCCGCCTCGGACTGGCCGGCGGCGTCGTCATGACCGGACGCGACATCGGCACAGTGGTTCTGCCGGAGGCCGAGCTCAAGATCTACATGACCGCCACCGCCGAGGAGCGCGCCCGCCGACGGGTGGCCCAGCTCGATGGGGGCGCCGTCGACCGCGAGGCGGCCTATGCCGAGATCCTGGCCAACATCCGCGAGCGCGACCGACAGGACAGCGGCCGAGCCGACTCTCCCCTGGCTCAGGCCGATGACGCCGAGTACCTCGACAGCACCCACCTGACCCTCGACCAGGTGGTGTCGAAGGTGCTGGCCCTCTACGAGACGCGGGTTGCCGCCGCGGGCGCGTGAACACGCCTGTCGTCGCCCTCCTCGAGGCGCTGCTGCGGCGCGCGCTGCCCGCGCTCTTCGACTACCAGGTGCACGGTCTCGAGCACGTTCCCCGCGGCCCCGCCATCATTGCGAGCAACCA
>RGZZ01000519.1 GCA_010028905.1 Pseudomonadota bacterium
TGGAACGAGAGGAGCAGCGGGACCTGGCGCTGGACCAGACGGGTGACCGTGACCGTGCGCGGTCTGGGCTCGGGGTTCGTGCGGGTGGCGGCAGGAAGAACCACCGGCCGCGGCGCCACGAGTCGATGGGCGAGCCCGACGGCTTCCAGCCCGGGACGCATTGCGAACGTGCGCAGCACCCCCTCCGAGGTGGCCGCGTACGCATACCCGGCCCTCGTCTTGTCGAGCGCGCCACTTCCGGAGATGACGTGAAACGCCTCTTCAGGCTTCAGCGCGAGGTTGACCGTCTCGATCTGCTCGAGGCCGAACTCGGGCTCCTCACTGGCGGGGGGCGGCGCCGGGTCGTTTGCGGCCACCTGCTGCGTCTGCGTCGTTGACACCGTGACCAGAACGCTCTTCTTGACCTTGATGTCGAAGAAGGTGCTGCGCAGGTCGCGATAGCCGAGCAGGCGACGCAGCTCGGTGCCGGCAAGCTTCTCCTCGCCCCCCTCGCGCACCACCACGATCTCCTCGGCTCTTCCCGACGCGGCGCGCTTGCCCAGGCGAACCTCGAGCACCTTGCCCAGGGTCGAGCGCGACCCCTGGGAGATGGCGCGGCGCAGATGCTGCATGGTGTACTCGCGCGTCCAAGCCTGGTAGGGGGAGCGCTCGCAATATGGATCGGTGACACCCTGCATGTAGGGTGCGTCCTCGCCGAACGCCACGGAGGCCGCCTCGGTGTGACCGCCGCAGGCGCTGTGGAAATAGGCCTTCACCACCTTGCCGTTATAGGCGATGACCTCGCGTCGCGTGGCCTGCACCGCGCGGACGATGGACGGGATCTCCCCCGCCATTCCCTCGTAGACCTGGTCTCTGTCGGTGGCCACGACGTCCCAGTCGCGGCCCCCATAGAGCTCGACCTGATGGAGCACATACGATCGCGCCGCGACCGCCTGCGCCTTGAGGCACTCCTCCGGCCAGCTCGAGGGCACCTCTCCCGCGAGCACGCCCTGGATGTACGACTCGAGATCGACGTAGTTGACCACGTTCAGGCGCCCCCCCGCCGACCGAAGCAGCACCATCTGCCCCCGGTACAACCGACCGTTGAGGGCGATGGCGCCGTTGCGAGGCCGCACCATGAGCGACGGCTGGATGTAGGTTCTCCCCCCGACAACCACGCCGCCGGACGGCGCGATGACCGCGGTCACCGCGTCAGGAAGGCCCGCGATGTGCTGCCCGTCGGCGTCTGCCAGCTCGAGGCCCTCGGCACTGGAGAGACGGCAGGCCTCGACCTCGAACGCGAGGCCCACACGTATGACATAGCCGCGCGCGGCGCAAGGCGCGACGCCAGAGCAGAGCATGAGGAGAACCAGGAGCAGGAGGCGGCGTGGGGCGAGGGACAGGACGTTCGGTTCCCTTCGAGGGCTGTGCGAGGCGGCGACGCGAGCGCGCTCGGCGGGAAAGGATTTGTATGAAATCCTCCAGAAACCCTGCCCTCTGCCGACGCCGCACCCCACCTCGGCGTGCCCCCACGGGCGAACGCCCGCATCGGTCTGCCGGCGCGGGCCTGATGAGAAGCACCGCCATTCCGATGCGAGCGCGGAGCAAGAGGAGACGCGATGACCAAGGCCGCTCCAGACGCACAGCTGGAGAAACTCAAGGCGCGGGTGGCCGAGTCCCCGCGCGATGCCTCGGGTCACTACGAGCTGGGCATCCTCTACGCCCAGCGCGGCCAGAATGCGCTTGCGTGCACGCAATGGCGGAAGGCGCTGCAGATCGACCCGAAGAACGCCCAGGCGCGCTACTTCCTCGCGAAGACCCTCCTGGCAGACCGCCGTCTCGATGAGGCCGCCGCCGAGTACCGCATCGCGGTGGGCGAGAACCCCGAAGACTTCTATGCCTTCAACAACCTCGGCTACATCTACGCTGAGCAGGGGCTCTTCACAACCGCCATCGAGATGCTCGATCGGGCCGTGGCCATCCGCCCTTCATACGGGCAGGCCCACTACAACCTGGGGCTCGTCCACTCCCGGCGCAACGACGCGGGCCTGGCCATACGCGAATACGAGATCGCCCTCTCCATCGACCCCTACGACGTCTACGCCCACAACAACCTCGGCCTGCTGCTGGCCCGCGTGGGGCGCGTCGATGACGCGGAGCGCGAGTTCCTCAGCGCCCTGGCCATCGATCCGAACGATCTCTACGCGCACAACAACCTCGGCAAGATCCACGAGCGCCGCGGCGACCTGTCGCAGGCCATACAGGCATTCGAGCGCGCCCTGGGCATCGACGCCAACGACGTCTACGCGCGCAACAACCTGGGGCGCGTGCTCGTGCGCCTCGAGCGGTACGACGAGGCCACCCTGCACTTCCAGAAGGTTCTCGAGCAGAACCCCAACGACCCGGTCGCGTGGCACAACCTCGGCCAGATGCATGCCCAGCGCAGCAGCTGGTCTGTGGCCGCGGACCACTACAAGCGCGCCATCGCGCTCAACCCGAGAGACGCCTACGCACGAAACAACCTCGGACGCGCCTATCTCGCCCTCGGACACCTCCTCGAGGCCGACACCGAGTTCCGCGCGTCGCTGCAGCTGAATCCCCGCGACACATTCGCCCACAACAACCTGGGGCTCTGCCTGGTGCGCCAGGGGCGCGTCGACGAAGCCATCGAGCAGCTGCACGAGGCGCTTCGAATCGACCCCCGCAACACCCTGGCCAACAACAACCTCGGCTTCGCCTACATCTCGCAGAATCGTTTCGAAGACGCCATCGCGCACTTCGAGCAGGTCCTCGCCATCGACCCGGACGACGGCTACGCGCTCACCAACCTTGGGCTGGCCTGCACCCGCCTGGGGCGCAACGCCGACGCGGTGCGCCACTACCAGCGGGCCCTCGAGACCCGACCTGACGACCTGCAGACGCTGAACTACCTCGGCCTCGCGCAGAGCGCGCTCGAGCACCACGAAGAAGCCATCGCCATCATGTCTGAGGCCGTCGCGCTGGCCCCGGATGACGCGTACACATCGAACAACCTCGGGCTCGTGCACACCGCCGCATCGGCCCAGGCCGGTCTGGGGGAACGCGCGCGAGCGGCGCGCCTGAAGGCCGCGGCAAAGGCGTTCCTGCGGGTCATCGCCCTCGACCCGACCGACATCTATGCCCACAACAATCTCGGCATCGTGTACGCACGGCAGAACCGGCTGGAAGAGGCGAGGCACGAGTGGGAACGCGCCCTCGAGATACGCCCGGACTACGCCGAGGCGCATTTCAACCTGGGGCTGGCACACTACGAAGAAGGCGCCTTCGAGAAGGCCGCCGACGAGTACCGTGCGGCCGTCGAACTCGACGGCA
>RGZZ01000520.1 GCA_010028905.1 Pseudomonadota bacterium
GCGCGCGATGAGACCCGCGAGCAGACCGTCGAAATCGACGTCCTCGCCGACGCGCAGCTCGAGCAGATCGTGCTGCACGCGCTGCGGTGCCGCCGTGCGCTGCATGAGCGCCACCACCGAGGCCACAACCACCACGGGCCGGCGCGCCAGCAGCGCCTCGAGCACGGCGAGGCGCTCCGGATCAGAGGTGCCTTCATCGAACATCGACGGCGCGCGCTCTGGGAAGACGATGGCGGTGGGGGTGGGCTGAGAAGGGTCGAGGGGCGTGCCGTTATCGAGGAAGAACGTGGCGTCTTGCACGAGGCGCTCGGCTTCGTCGTGGGTCGACGTCACCCACAGCAGCGGCAGCGCCGCGCGCCGCGCCAGCGCAGCCAGCACCAGGGCACGGGCCGACGTGCGCACCCCGCCCAGGCGGAAGGCCCGCGACGCGCTGGCCAGGCCGGCCAGGGCGTGTCCCACGGGGGTGGCTTCGAAGGCGGCCAGCAGTGGATGCACGGGTGCGACCCTGCGATCAGCGCGCGGCGACAGCCGTGGCGAGCGCCCGCGACGCGGCTTCGATGGTGGCGTCGATGTCGGCCTCGGTGTGCGCGGTCGACACGGCTGCCGCATCTGACTGCGACGGCTGGAAGTAGAAGCCCTGGTCGAGCATGGCGAAGAAGAAGCGAGCGAACGCGGGGTCGTCGCAGCGCTTGAAGTCATCGAGGTTGCGCACGGGCTGCGCGGTGAACAGCATGCCGAACATGCCGCCCACCGATGGGGCGCGCATGGCCACGCCGTGCGCGGCCGCCACCCGCTCGAAGCCGTCGCAGAGGCGACGGGTGAGCGCGCCCAGGCGCTCGTAGGTGCCCGGACGACGCAGCACCTCGAGGGTTGCGAGCCCGGCACGCATGCTGAGCGGGTTTCCGCTGAACGTGCCCGCCTGGTACATGGGCCCGACTGGCGCCACCCGCTCCATCACGGCCCGCTTGCCCCCGTAGGCGCCGCACGGCAGCCCGCCGCCCACCGCCTTCCCCAGCGCGGTGATGTCGGGATCGACGCCCCAGATCTGCTGGGCGCCGCCGTAGGCGACCCGAAAGCCGGTGAGCACCTCGTCGAAGATGAGCAGCACATCGTGCTTGCGGGTGATCTCGCGCAGCGCGCGCAGGTAGCCCTCATGCGGAACGATGACGCCCATGCTCCCGGGCACGGGCTCGACGATGACGGCGGCGATGTCACGCGCGCGCTCCGCAAGCAGGACCTCGAGGGCGGACGCATCGCCGAAGGGCACGGTGAGGGTGCGGTCGACCAGCGCCTTCACCGATCCGGAGAGGGCGGCGTTGGGTCGATCGAGCGGATCGGCCATGTCGAGCGATTCGACGTGGCCGTGATAGCCGCCCTCGAGCTTCACGATGACCTCGCGACGGCTGGCGGCGCGGGCCAGGCGCACGCACGCCTGCACCGCCTCGGCGCCGCTGTTGACGAAGCGCACCATCTCCATCGACGGGAGGGCCTGGCGAACCGCCTCGGCCATCTGCTGCTCGATCTCGGTGCTGGTGCCGAACACCCACCCGTCGGCGAGGGCCTGCGTGATGGCGGCCGTCACCTCGGGGTGGCGATGGCCGAGCACGAGCGGTCCCCAGGCGCCGAGGAAGTCGAGATAGCGGTTGCCATCGACATCGATCATGAAGGCCCCGTCGCCGCGGGCGATGATGCGCGGCGTCTTTGACGGGTCGACGTGGTGGAACCCACGGAACGGCGAGTTCACGCCGCCCGGGGTGATGCCACAGAGGGATGTGTAGAGGCTGCGGGAGCGGTCGGTGTTCAGCGGCGGCGGCCCCGACGTCCGCGGCCGAGCGACCCGAACGAGGTCACCACGCGGCCGTTCACCACCTGGCTCTTGCCGCGCACGGTGGTGGTGGCCTCGCGGTTCACCACGGTGCCCGTGAGGAGCACCGCATCAGAGGCGCGCTCGCGACGCCCCACGCGGCCGATGAGCTGCTCCATCTCTGACTCGGAGAAGTGATCGGCGTCGGTGATGACGATGAGGTCGGCCATGGGCACATCGAGGCCGCTGCCCACAAGGTTGGTGGCCACGAGAATCGAGGGCAGGTTCTGCTTGAACCGGCGCATCATCTCGGTGCGGGTCTCGGGAACGCTGCTCCACACGCTGCTGGTGCCGCGCTGGCGCTTCTTGTGCTCCTTGGTGTCGGCCATCTCGCCATGCAGCTGCGCGGCGGGGATGCCGAGCCGATCTTCGAGGTAGAGGGCGATGGGGGCCACCTTGACGCGGGTGCGCGAGATGACGTAGACCCGGCTCTCGAGATCGAGGTGCTTCTGGATCATGTCGAGGGTGCGGTCGAGCTGGCTGTACACGTTCTCACCGAACGAGGCCTCGACGCGGTGCACCTCGGTCTTGGGCGAGGCGAACGGCATGGTCTTGATCTCGACCTTGTTGTCGTAGGCCCCCTCGAGCTCGAGGAAGCGGCCGATGGCCTTGGGCGTGGCGGTGAGGAAGAGGCAGGGGCGCTCGAGCCCGCGCAGGCGCGAGAGGTCTTGGCGCTCGTCGAAGGCGTTGGCGTCATCGATGATGACCATGCCCGCCGTGTTGAGCAGCTCGCGGAAGCCCGATTTGTGCATGAGCATGGCGCTGCCCACCACCACACCGACCCGACCCGCGACAGCGTCGTCGAGATCGCGCTGGCGCTGTCCCGGCGGAACGCCGCTGTGGATCTCGACCACGTCGATGCCCGTGTCGCGCAGGCGGTCGCTGAGGTACTGGAAGTGCTGACGCGAGAGATCACGCGTGGGGGCGATGATGACCGTGGCGCGGTTGGTGGCGATGTGCTGGTCGATGGCGACCCGCATCATCACCTCGGTCTTGCCCGCGCCCGTGGGGGCCACCAGCAGCATGCGCCGCTTGCGGTTCTCGAGCAGGTCGATGAGGTCGTCGATGGCTCGCCCCTGGTCGGGGGTGAGGGTGAAGCGCTCACCGACCTCGATGAGGTTCTGCTCGAGGGCGGTCTCCTGGCAGTTGTACTCGATCTGCTCCCAGATCTCGGACACGCTGAGACGGGGGCGCGACTCCCGACGCGAAGCCTGGGGCTCCGGGCGGGGCTGGTGGTGATGGCGGTCTTCGTGGTGCTTGTCGGCTTGTCGGTTTCCCTGGCGCGAACGGCCAGCGGAGTCCGCCGGTCGGCGGCTCGAGCCGCCACGGCGGCGGCGGTTTGAAGAAAGGGCTTGCACGTGTGGTTCCTCTTTGCTGAGATGGCCGCCGTCTAGAAGATCACTGTGGCGGCTTGCGTGATGACACGCCTCCGAGTGCGGCGGACCCAGGAAGAGGAGGCTGTCGC
>RGZZ01000521.1 GCA_010028905.1 Pseudomonadota bacterium
GGCGCGGCCTGCTGCACGGCAACGATCCGAATGTGGGCGTCGCCATCGCCTTCAATGAGGCCAACGACCGAATTAGCGGCACCCTGGTGTGGACCTCGAACCTGAGCGGATCGTGCACCCGCCATCTCGAAGGCCAGTACGATCCGGGATCCGACACCTACATCCTGCACGACATCAGCATCACCGACGCGCGCGTCAACGGCCGTGTCTGCAAGATCGACCGCTACGCGCTCAAGGTCGAGAACGATGTGACCTTGCGTGGCACCTACACCTCGGCCGACTGCCACGACCAGGGCTCCCTCGAGCTGACGCGCAGTCGCTGAGACCCACCAGGCGAACAGAAGGAGGCGTCCCCATGCGAAGCTTCGACCTGTACGTGGCCCTTGGCGACAGCATGTCCATCGACACCTATGCCGGCGCGCCCGGCCTCGGAGCGGCGTCTCTGCTGTTCCGCAACGACGATCGCGTGTGGCCGCAGTTCCGCGGCGTCGACCTGGTGAGCGCCAGCCCGGAGGCGCGGTTCATCATGCGCGCCGAAGATGGCGACACCTCGGTCGAGATGGAGAACGCCATCGATGCGCTCTGGCCCGAGCCTGAGATCGCCGCGGGGCGCACCCTGGTGACCATCACCATCGGCGGCAACGATCTGCTCACCCTGGCCGCGTCGCCCGACCCGCTCGGGGCCGCCCCCACCTTCCTTCCCGCCCTCTCGGCCCGGCTGTCGCGCTGCCTCGAGCGCCTGCAGACCCTCTACAACAAGCCCCTCATCGTTCTGGGGAACATCTACGACCCCACCGATGGCACGGGTGTGATGCAGAGCGGGAACGACCTGTCAGTCGGAATGCCGCTCCTCGCGGCGGTGAACCGCCTGCTCGCCGAGATCGCCGCAATGCACGATGTCCGACTCGCGGATACCCATGCCCGCTTCCTCGGCCACGGGGTTCGCCACGCCGATCGCGCCTTCACCCACTACCACGGCGAAGACCCCAGCGGATGGTACGTCCTCGACATCGAGCCCAACGCAAGAGGCTCATCGGAGATACGACGGCTCTTTCTAGAGGCGATCGCGTGAAGGAACGCCTCGACCGCGTACTGGCGCGCCTGGAGCACTTCCGCGCCACGCGTCTCGAACGCAATCCCTCGTTCCTCGACGCCGCCTTCTCGCTGAGCGATGACGAGATCGACACAACCCTCGTGGCCCATCGCCCTCCTCCCCTGCTGTTCGGAACCTTCAGCGAAGAGCGGGTGATGGCAGACCTCGAGCGCTGCGGCATCATCGCGCGCTGCCTATCGCTGGGATATCGCGATCTGCGCGCCGAGTTCAGCGGAAGAGACGCGTTCGAGACGCGCTTCGGGCTCCTGGGTGATCATCCGGAGCTCGATGCGCCCGGTCGGCTGCTCGACATCCGCACACATCAAGGAGAGCTGCGGGCCATGAACCCGCTCGAAGACGACGAGGAGATCTGCGTGCGCGCGCTGCTGCTCGACTGGATCAGCATGGAAGACCCTGCCCACCCCCTCTCCACAGAGACGCCGTCGCTGCCCGGTCAGCGCCATCCGGGGCTGGGGCTGTTCCGAGATGCCTATCGCCTCACCCTCGGCTACCTGCGCCAGACCGACTTCGACGGGGTCGTGAACGTTCCCGAGCACTTCCACAATGCCGTGCTCTACGGGCGCGACTTCGCGTTCTTCTCTCCGCAGCGCCAGGGCAGCTTTCTCGCGATGAAGCGCGATCTGCTGAAGCTGGGACTCGCGCGCGCCTCGCGGGCCCTGTCTCCGAGCGCGCAGCCTGCGACTCCCGACACGGAAGGCGTGGAGCTGGTGGAGCAGACCAATCGCGTTCAGTGGACGCCCGCCGAGCAGGTTCTCGCCCTGCGCGCCCCCCTGAGGCGCATCGTCGATGACCCGCGCTATCACGCCATCGTAGATCAGGCGCGGGCCGCGAACCACTACCGCCTGAGGGCCTGCGCTCAAAACCAGGGGTGAAGCGTGATGAAGTTCACAGCCACCCCGTCAGATCGGCGCTACAATGCAGACAGAAACACTCTCTCTCCCCCGAAAGCCCTCGAAAGAGGGCTTCGTCATCTCTCTCAGAGGCCCTCAGACGAGGGCCTTTTCATCTCTCCCCGGACACCGCGAACGACGGGCGCGGCGCCGTTGCGATCTGCGCCGGGCCGGGCAGGCGCATCTGCCCGTCGAGCAGGAAGCGCTGGCTGCGATTGGCGAGGCGCCAGCACAGCAGGCGCTCATCGAGCACGGTGAGGAGCTGGCTGCCATCGGCTGAGAAGGCAGCCCCGGAGGCCAGCCCTGGCGGAAAGATCTCGTGCTGCACCGTGAGCTCGTCTGTACGCAGCACCCACGCCCTTCGGCCGTGGACGATGGCCAGCCACCGGTCATCCGGGCTCACGGCAATGCGAGGGCGGCTTGCGCCGTCGCACTTCTCGAGATCAACGCGCTTCACGAGATCGATCACCGTGGGCGTAGCCTGGCCCGGGCCCCACGCCGACAGCCTCCACGCCCCTTCCTTCAGCGCCGGGTTCGGGGTCGGAGACGCCGTGGGTCGAAGTGCGGGAAGGCGACGCATCGGCGGCACGGCAGCAAGACTGAACAGACGCGTACCGCTGCTCAGCGCGATGGTGTCGATGACGTCTGAGAACCCCACCGGAGCGCGTGACGACACACCGCCTCCGCGTATGTCCGGCAGAGAGAAGGCCAGAGCGCTCTGTCGCGAGACGCCCAGCAGCGCGCGGCCCCTGCCCCCCGCGAACCTCACGTCGCGCAGCCGCGACCCGACCCGTGTCCGAACGGGCGCCTCGCGCACGTCGAACACCCACACCCCCTCGACCGTGTCGATGAAGAGCCAGGCCCCATCGGCAGACACGCGCGCAACGGGTGCCCCGTCGACGGCGCCGCGGCGTGAGGCCACACTCAGCTCGGCACGCACCCGTCCGGTGGCCGTGTCGATGACGCGCAGACGGCTGCGGCGATCTCCATCGACCACATAGAGGCGATTGCCGTCCGGCGAGGGGCACAAGCCGATGGGGGCGCGGGCGTCTTCGACCCGCAGCACGCGAACGAGTCGCGCGGACGCCACATCGACGACATACACCGCCCCGCTGCGCAGCGCGGTCACGTATGCCCACGTAGCGGGAGGGTCGGCCCAGGCGGAGGCGAGAAGGGAGAGCCAGACGACAAGCGCGAGCGGCAGCGCGCTGAGGCGAACAGTTCGATGGGAGGGGGGGTGCATGCGGACGCATTCCATATCCACCCCGTGATCTCCCCGCATACAGGTGCGGGGCGCGGCACGCGCAGACCTCC
>RGZZ01000522.1 GCA_010028905.1 Pseudomonadota bacterium
CATCGAGGGGGTTCCCGAGATGCTGCACGGGGACGTCACCATCGCGGGTCAGACCTCGCCGGGAGGCATCACCCTTCGCGGCCTCATGGTGGAGGGAGACTCGGTGTGCGAGGAGCCTGGATGCCCCCTGCCCACCACTGCGCCCACCAATTTCGTCATCCGCCATCTGCGCCTGCGCCCCGGCACGTTCGACTCCGGGGTGGGCGGGGGAGACGGCCTTCGTCTTCACCACGCCGCGAACGGCATCGTCGATCACGTCTCGGTGGGGAACGCGCAGGATGAGGCCATCCAGGTGTCGTTCACGCACGACGTGACCATCCAGTACACGCTGCTGGCCGAGACCATCGGCGCACACGTCGAGTTCGGCGGCATGCTGCTCAACTACTCTGACCCGGCGCGGGGGTGGCCGCTCACCCGCCTCTCCATCCATCACAACATGTGGAACCGCATCTTCGGGCGCCTGCCCGAGGTGTCACGCGAGAACGTACCGGATGGTGGGGTGATGGATCTCGAGCTCTCGAACAACGTTCTCTGGGACGTGCAGCGCCCCGTCTACGTGGCGTCGGCGAATCCCCAGACGGGCGCGCCGCTTGGCTACCGTCTCGACATGGTGGGCAACTACAGCGCCCAGGACCCGCGCCGCGCCGAGAGCTACGGGCTGATGGCGGTGGAGATGGGGCCGGACCCCCAGCGGCCCTCGTTCACCTCGGCGTCGTCGGTGTACTTGCACGGCAATGGCATGAACCGCGCACCGGGCTTGAGCGACTGGTCGCTGGTCTACAATGCCAACGACCTGCTCGAGGCCGCGGCCACGGGTGGCCTGCCGTACCCGGACGGTCAGCGCCCTTCGAACGCGGTTGATGTGGGGCACGGGTTCCCCGCCATCACCTACGCCGCCAGCACCGATGCCCTGGTCACCGACCTGAGCGCGCACAGCGGCGCCTTCCCCCGCGACCCGATGGATCGCCGCCTGATGGCCGACCCTGCCGCACGCACCTTCAGCGGTACCGATCCGGCCGTGAACCCCGCGGGCGACACCATCGCGCTCGACTTCACGCCGAGCACAGCGCCTGCTGCGCCCGTCGATACTGACGGTGATGGCATGCCAGACGCGTGGGAGGTCGCCAACGGGCTCAACCCGAGTGATCGGCTCGACGGCAATGCGACCACGCTCTCGCTGTCGCGCATGGGTGTTGAGGGGTACACCAATCTTGAGGTCTACCTCGACGCCCGTCATCGCGGCCTTCTCGGCGCGGCCGCGCACTGAGGGGAACGCGCGAAGCCCGCGGGCGCCTCCGCGGAGGAGCCCGTTCGAGCCTTCGCGAAGGCCGTCACCCATGAGGTTTGGGTGGCGCTGTTCGCATGGCCCGACGCAAGCGTTTCCCGCCCGCTGCCCACACGTGTTCTTCCCGATCACGCCAACAAGATGAAAGGTGTCTCATCGATGCGCAGACTGATTCCCACCCTGCTCATGCTCACCACGCTCTCGGCGCCCGTCAGCGCCGCTCCGGGTGGCGGTGCCGCAGCTCCCGCTCAGCCTCCGACCTTCCTGCTCGCCCAGGCGGGAGACGCCGCGCTGCAGTCTGAGTGGGTCACGCGTCTCTCGGCGACCGAGGCGGTCACCGGCCCTGGCGCCGATCTCGAGAAGGCGCAAGCCGCGCTCAACGTTGTCGAGGGCTGGTTCGAAGCGAACAAGACGGCCCTCGTGAAGGTTGCCGATTATCGCACGCTGATGCCGCGTCAGATCAAGCTCCAGATGAAGCTGGCCAAGGTGACGGCCGTGCAGGCCCTGGTTGACGCCGAGCAGGCGGTGAAGCAGCGGAACCCGTCGCTCGTCGACAGCGCCAACGCAGATCTGGCGCGGGCGGACGCGCTCACCCAGGCCATCGCTGCGCTGATCGGCGCAGATCACGACGCGGTGCGCGGGCTGAAGGCCTACATCGACGACGTGCGCGGGAAGGTTCAGGCGAAGGTCGCCCAGGTGAAGAGCGGTGGAGGCACCGCGTCGAGCGGGCGGCTGCACCCGTACACGGTTCAGACGTATGACACCTGGTGCAAGAACATGGCTGAAGACGAGGGGCACCTGCGTGGCAGCGAGCCGTTGAGCAAGAAGGTGAAGGAGCTCGAAGGCGGGCAGCGCTGGTTCCAGTCTAGCCTGCAGGAGCTGCGCAAGCATCCGGACTTCGCCCAGAGAGCCCCGCAGATGCGCGCGCTGCTGTTCGGTCTGGCCGAGCTCAAGGGCAAGCTGGCGGTCGAGATGGCCGACAAGGGACTGCGCGAGATGAATCCCAACTACTTCAGCGACTCGTCCGGGGTCACCCAGCAGTTCAAGGAGGCCGACGCCGTCATCGAGCTGTGCCTCAAGGAGCTCGGTCCGGACGAGGCGGGCGCGAGCGCGGCTCGGGCTTCGCTTGCGGCTTCCCGCGCGGCGGTAGACAAGGACGCCGTCGCCTACGCAAAGAAGTCGGCGGCTTCCTTCCGCATCCCGGCCGAGGCCTATCAAGGCGGCGACAAGGAGAAGCTGCGCCAGATGGTCGTGTCGCGCTGGAAGGCGCTGTACCCGCAAGATCAGATCGTGCTGGTGCGGTTCGTGAAGCCGTCGTGGGAGCGCCGTCAGGAGACGACCTACAACAACGGCAGCTTCTACCACTACGACAACTCTGCGCTGCTCGTCTACGTGGTGATCAAGAAGTCGGCCGAGCTGGGAACCGCCTATCCCGTGTACGTGAACCGCAACAACAAGACGGGGAAGCTCGAGGTGGGGGCCCAGACCAAGGGCTCGGGATACTCGCATCAAGACGTGCTGCTCAAGAACGTGCACTGATCGGGAGCATGCCCGGATGACGCCCGCTCGCGCCGGAACCTTCCGTGGCGAGCGGGCGTCGCTCTTGCAACCTCCCTCCATCATCCCCTCTTCGGAGCAGATTTCTCATGAGTTTCGATTCGACCCCGCAGCGTTCAGAGATGCAGGCCATGAAGGTGAGCGGCTTTCTCGCCGATCCCCAGACCGGACACCCCACCCTCATTCTCAGCGATCCCAGTGGGGAGCGGTTCCTGCCCATCGTCATCGGCCCCGCCGAAGCGTCGTCCATCGCGCTCGCGCTGCAAGACTCGACCCCGCCGCGCCCCTTGTCGCACGACCTGATGAAGTCGATCATCGACGCCACCCGCGCGTCGGTGAAGTGCGTGGTGATTCACGACATCCGGGAGAGCACGTTCCTGGCGCGGGTCGAGCTCGAGAGCGCCGGACAGATCTTCGATCTCGACGCGCGCCCGTCTGACGGCATCGCCCTGGCGCTGCGCGCC
>RGZZ01000523.1 GCA_010028905.1 Pseudomonadota bacterium
ACGACATGACCGCGTGGAAGCAGGGCGATCAGGGCAACTGCGCGTCCATCGCCACCATCAAGGCCTCGATGGAGGCCTACGGCAACCAGGTCTTCGACAGTGTCTCTCCCAATCGCAGCGGGGGATACGACATCGCCATGCAGGACGGGGTCAAGATCGGCCTGTCCGGCAAGGAGATGGATCAGGCCGCGAAGTCGGCCGACTTCAAAGGCGACGGGGGAGCGGCGCAATCGATGGCCACCCTCGAGTACGCGGCCATCGGCAAGCGTGCCCAGATGGCCAATGGAGGGTCGTACCAGCAGAACCTGAACAGCCTCAACAACGGCTACGATCCCAACAAGGTGGCCGACTACCTCGGCCTCGGGGGCAAGAAGCAGGCGGTGAGCGCGTCGAACCCGGGCAACAAGGACGCCGTGGTGGCGTGGAGCCCCCAGCACGCCGTGTTCGTCGACAAGGAGGCGGGCGGCAAGCACTTCACCGATGTCTACGGCAGCAAGCAGGGCTTCAACGGAACCGACGGCTTCGGGCACAACCTCACCAACGCGTTCAGCCTGCAGCCGCGATCGTACCCCTCGCAGCAGTACACCACCGCGGCGAAGCCCCCGACGCAGACGCATCAGGCGTCGACCCAGACCCATCGCACTGCCACCCAGACCACGCGTCCGGCGGCGTAGCCATCGCTCTCCCTGGAACTGCTCGCAGGAAGCGCTCCAGGGAGAGAGAGCTCAAGCGTCCGGCGATGCCGCGCTGTCTGCTCGCGGTCGGCCTTGTCTCAGCCCGAACCGGCCCACGCGGTCTACATAGCTGGCGTGGGCCGGGAACGCGCCGACGAGCGCCTCGTCCTCCCATCGCGCGCGCAGGGCCTGCAGCACCCAGAAGGCGGCGGTGAGCGCCAGCGAGAGCGGCGACAGGCGAATCAGGGCCACGCCGAGCAGGGCGACCATCTCACCCAGGTACACCGGATGTCTCACAAATCGGTACACCCCTCGGGTGACAGGCCGGCGGGCTTCCACCGAGATCGAGAACGAGCGTCCCAGCGTGGCCATGGCCGTTACCGTGAGCAGGGTGCCGATGACGAGCAGAGCCTGGCCGGGCACAAAGGTCTGGGGCAGCGCGGCGACGTTCACGGGCAGCACGAAGACGACGAACGGCAGCGAAGCGATGACGTAGGGCGCCACCAGGGCGCGCCAACCGCGCGCGTGCGACACGGCGGGCAGGCGCGTCGCATAGGCCACCACGAGCACGCCGTAGAGCGCCGTCTCGAGCGCCCACAGGCTCTTGCTCCAGAAATCGCGGTAGGCGCTGGCGCGCCACGCGCAGAACGCGATGCAGACGACGAGCCCCGCAGCCCGCTTCCAGGGAGCGCTCCATGGCCTGTGCTACGATCTGCGCTGTCATGCAACCACGTTCCTGGCTCACCCTACTCAAGATTGCCTGCGTCACGGTCGCCGCCATCGTGTTCGCCGACCTGACGAGCGTCTATCTGCGCGGTCGAGTCACGTCTGCGCCGTCGACACAGCCCATCGCGCCGGCCGCGCCGGCTTCGGCGGCGCCCGTGCTCACCGAGCAGCAGTCTGTCGATGGAGCGCGCGCTCTGCTGGGCAATCACCCTGACATCACCAAGGAGAAGCCGCAGGCCGGGGCGTCCGGCGCCCCCGCCAACGCGACCCCGGTGGTCCCCGCTGCCCAGGTTCCCGATCCCTCGGCGCAGATGACCCTCATCGGCACCATGGTTGCGCCAGGCGCCTCCATGGCCATCGTGATGGTGACCGGCAACGAGCACGTGGCGCGCGAGGGCGACAGCCTCGGGTCGCCGGCGTTCCGGGTGGCCGAGATCCGCGAGACCTCGGTCGTCCTCGAGGCCTCGGGGGTGAAGAAGACGCTCTGGATGCCGTCGTTCCAGCCGCCGGCCGGCGGCGAGGCCGCCGCGCCTCCGTCTGGCGTCCTGCCGCCTCCGCCGGTTCCCGTTCCCGTGGCCGCGCCCAGCCCGGAGGCCGCCGCGCCCGGGAAGTCGGTCATCTCCAAGGCCGAACGTGACAAGGTCATGGGGAACCTGCAAGACACCCTCAAGGATCTGCGCATCCTGCCCAACAAGAAGAGCGGAGCCGACTACGGCTCCAAGGTGGTCTTCCTGCAGGCGGGAAGCTTCTTGAGCAAGGTCGGGCTCGCGCAAGACGACATCCTGCTCTCGGTGAACGGCACCCCGGTGAACAACGCAGAGCAGGGCCTCAATGTCTTCCAGGCCTTCCAGCATGAAGATCGCATCGTGATGAAGCTTGACCGCGGGGGCAAGCTCATTCAGCAGGAAGTGGAGTTCCGCTGAGCCGAACGCACGGGGACGATTCGGAACCGCGCCCCCTCGGCTTGCGTCTCCCAAGCGCAGCAAGAACCCCGCCAGAAACGGAGCATCCACGCCCATGGCCTCTCACGCCGCCCCTTCGCGCTCTCGCGCGCGCCTGCGCTCCCGCGCCTCACGACGCGCCGGATTCACCTTTCTCGAGATCATCGTGGTGGTCGCCATCCTCGGCATCCTCGCCGCCATCGTCATCCCCAACTTCATGGGAGGGGTCGATCAGGCCAAGGTCACAGCCACCCAGACGAGCATCTCCTCGGTGAAGCAGCAGCTCGAGCTCTACAAGCTCGACAACAACCGCTACCCCACAACTGAGCAAGGCCTGAAGGCGCTGGTCGAGAAGCCCACCACCGATCCGGCGCCGCGCAAATGGCGCCAGTACCTTCCCGAGCTGCCGAAAGACGGCTGGGGCAACGACTTCACCTACATCTGCCCGGCGCCGAGCAACAAGGCCCCCTACGAGATCCGCTCGTACGGCGCTGACGGGCAGCCCGACAGCAGCGACGATCTGCGCTCCACCGACAGCCTCAACGGAACCCCTGCGCCGAAGTGATCCGGTGAAGCCGTTCGCGCTCGCGTGCGGCGCCGCCGCGCTTCTCGTTCTGACGCCGCCCTGCTGCGTTGCATCGCCCTCGCCCGGCGTCTCTTCGTCGAGTTCCGTGGCGCCCACCCTGTCGTCCGTGCTCGAGACGGTGGTGCCTCCCCAGAGCGCGGCGGCCCGTGACGCCGTTCAGAACGTCATCGATCACGGCTGGCCCTCGCCCGCGGCGGCGCAGCCCGTCGAGGCATGGCGCGCTGCCGGGCGCAACGTGATCGAGGGCCTGCGGCTGGTGGCTGACCGAGGAGCCTTCGACTTGAGGGTCGATGACGCACGGTTGCGCAGCAGCCGCAACACCCTCACCCGCCTTCGACTGGCGGTGGCCCTGACGCTGGTCGACGGCGAGCAG
>RGZZ01000524.1 GCA_010028905.1 Pseudomonadota bacterium
CAGATCGTGCACGATCTGCTTGCCGCCACCCCCGCCGTGCGCGGCTACCACGCCCTTCTGACGCGCAAGGCCGGACCGCGGCGCTTCGTGGAGTTCCACATGGTGCTCGATGGGCACATGTCGGTGGTCGACTCGCACGATGTAGCCATGGATGTGAGCCGGAAGATCGAGAGCAGGCTGTCCGGATCGCGCGTGGTGACCCACGTGGAACCGTGCCTCGGGCGATGCCCACCTCGCTGTCTTGCGGGCTGTCTCCTCACCCCTGAGCGCCGCGCGCAGGTACAGGCGGAGAACGGCGTGGTCCCCGACGCGGAGGGGGCGCTCCCCCTCTCGTCATCGTCTGCGCCCCCGTCGAGCGACGCGGCGAAAAGCCCTGAAGGAGGTTCCCTGTCGTGACCGCATCGCTCCCGTCTTCGCTCGGCTTCACATTCGACAACACGTTCCACCGCGAGATGGACGGCTTCTACGTGCCGTGGCAGGCCGCCCCGGCGACTCATCCCAGACTGGTGAAGCTGAACCGTGATCTGGCGCGTCAGCTTGGCCTCGCCGAAGACGCCCTCGACAGCGAGATCGGCGCGCGCATCTTCAGCGGCACCGAGACGCCAGAAGGCGCCGCCCCCGTGGCCCAGGTCTACGCCGGACATCAGTTCGGAGGATTCGCCCCACGACTGGGTGACGGCCGCGCGCTGCTGCTGGGCGAGGTGATCGACCGAGACGGACAGCGACGCGACATCGCGTTCAAGGGGTCCGGTGCCACCCCGTTCTCACGCGGAGGCGACGGACTTGCGGCCCTGGGGCCCGTGCTGCGTGAGTACATCATCGGCGAGGCCATGCACGCCCTCAGAATCCCCACGACCCGCGCGCTCGCCGCAACGACCACCGGAGAGTGGGTCTACCGCGAGCGCCGCCTGCCGGGGGCCGTTCTCACCCGCGTGGCGGCGAGTCACATCCGTGTGGGCACGTTCGAGTACTTCGCGGCGCGAGGAGAACGCGACCAGGTGAGGCGTCTCGCCGACTACGTCATCGCGCGACACTACCCGGAGATCTCAGCGGAACCCCACCGATACGCGCGCCTCCTCGAAGCGGTCTGCGAGCGGCAGGCCGCGCTCGTGGCGAAGTGGATGCTCGTCGGATTCATTCACGGGGTGATGAACACCGACAACATGACCCTCTCCGGCGAGACCATCGACTACGGCCCGTGCGCCTTCATGGATCGCTTTGATCCTGCCACGGTGTTCAGCTCGATCGATCACGGCGGTCGCTACGCCTACGGCAACCAGCCCGGCATCGCGACCTGGAATCTCGCCCGCCTGGCCGACACGCTGCTCCCCCTGTTCGACGGGTTCGACGACACGCCCGAGCCCGCCGTCGAACAAGCCACCGATACGGTGAAGGGCTTCCTCGATCGATACTGGCGGCACTGGCTCACCGGCATGCGCGAAAAGCTCGGGCTCGAGCGCGCGCACGACGACGATCTCGAGCTGGCACGCGGATTCCTCGAGGTGATGAAGAAGGGCCGCACCGACTACACGCTGGTCTTCCGCGCGCTTGCTGACGCAGCCGAGGGAGATGAAGCCCCGCTTCGAACCCACTTCAAAGACGCGACCTCGATTGACAGCTGGCTCGAATCGTGGCGGAAACGCCTGTCGCTCGATGACGTCACGTCAGAGGCTCGGGCGCGGTCGATGCGCGCCGTGAACCCACGCTTCATCGCCCGCAATCACCGTGTCGAGGAAGCGCTCGAAGCGGCTGTGGAGAGAGACGACTACGGCCCGTTCGAGACGCTGCTGCAGGTTCTCGCCCGTCCCTTCGACGAGCAGCCTGACGCTGATGAATACGCCAGACCCTCGCCGGGACACGCCGACACCTACCAGACGTTCTGTGGCACGTGACGTGAGCGGCACACATGCGCTGGTCCCCTGAAAACGGCGACCTGCATGGTGAACCGTCTACTTGGGGGTGCTCCTGCGGTGAGAAGGTCGTCACCGCTCTCGGCCATCCTCCGCATCAGCGATCTGCGCCGTCATCATTCCCGAGGCTCTAGGTGACCCCGGGTACCTGCCGCATCGACGACTGGTTTCCTGAAGGCGTTCCGATTCCGCTGCCGGGAGTCTGAACGGGACCGTTTCCGCTCGGCCCAGCTCCCCCGCCCGCGCCGGGTCTGATTCAGTACGGGGGATGCACTTTTTTGAGATTCTCCCATTCTGCACAGGAAGCAGCCCCCCCCACCTTCCGTGCTTCCCTCGCTTCTTCCGGGAGAACGCCCGGAAGAAGCAGGGGAAGCACGGTGAGGGCGTGATGATCGAAGTCTGTTTACAAGTTGTCCAAGACTTGTTCTCGGATTGGTCACATCGAGGCAACATCCCAACGCTACCATCAACACATGCAGATCAGTCCACAGCCCGTCGGCAAGAGAATCGCAGCCTGTCGCCGATCAATGGGGTTCACGCAGCGAACCTTCGCCAGAGCAATTGGCCGTTCACCAGGCTGGGTTGCCAAGATCGAGACAGGGGAACGCACCCTCGACCGCCCCATGCTCGAGAAGGTGAGCACCGTGCTTGGAATCGCGCCTGAAGAGCTCGTGGCCGCCACCGACTGGAACCCCGATGACCCTCGCCCCCGAGCGCTCGAGCGGCTGCGACGCCGTCCCATCGCGCGTCGGTTCAGACGCGCGTTCGGCACCTTCTACGTGAAGCGCGCGAACGGCAGTCCACGTCGCCGGAAAGCCCTCTACACCACATACTCCCGCACCGTGAAGACGCTGGTACGGCGTGTGCGGCAGCGACGTGATCTGAAGTGGTGCAATGTGTACAAGGTGCGCGTCACCACGGCAGGAGAAGCCACCTGGGTGCTGCACGCACTCGCGCGAGGCGCTGTTGTCGAGGTCTGTTCACCTGTCGAAGCGGGAATGCGCCTGATGGTCGCGTCGGCCACCGATCCGCCAGTGTACATGGGAGATCGGCGACAGTGGTGCCTGCGCATGCGCGACGGTGATCTCCAGGTGATCATGTTCGCCCAGGTGCGCTTCCTCGGACTCTCCGGAACGGCCTACCGAGCCGATTTCGTGGTGGGCGCCCTGCTCCAGGATCGGGTGGTCTGGGCGGTTGTCGAGATCGACGAGCCCCCTCACGAAGACGAAGTCGAAAAAGACAGGCTGCGCGACAAGGACGTTCCCATAGAGACCGTTCGCATCCCGGATCGTCGCCTGAGGGAAGAGGGCATTCTTCCCGAGGTGCTCAGTCTTCTGCGCAGCCGCCTGAACACGGT
>RGZZ01000525.1 GCA_010028905.1 Pseudomonadota bacterium
GCGGCCCCCGCCGCCCCCGCCGCGCAAGACGCCAGCACACGAAGGAGACTGCCATGGCCGAGAATCCCACCGTCGAGATGAAGACCAACAAGGGCACCATGAAGCTCGAGCTGTTCCAGACCGACGCGCCCAACACCGTCGCCAGCTTCATGAGCCTCATCAACAAGGGCTTCTACAACGGGCTCACCTTCCACCGCGTCATCAGCGATTTCGTCATCCAGGGCGGGTGCCCCAACGGCCGCGGCGATGGACACCCCGGCTACTCCATCGATTGCGAGGTAGGTCCCGGCAAGCCGAAGCACCAGCGCGGCTCGCTCTCGATGGCCCACGCCGGCCCCAACACCGGTGGCTCGCAGTTCTTCATCTGCCACAGCCCCCAGGGTCACCTCGACAACAAGCACACCGTGTTCGGCAAGGTCATCGAGGGGCTCGACGTGGTCGATGCCATTCGCCAGGGCGACAAGATGGAAGAGGTGAAGGTGCTCTCCGGCTCCGCGCCAGAACCCAAGGTCAGAGAGCGCGCCCGCGCGTAGCATCCGGCCGTCAATGGCTCGGGTGTGAATGAAAGAGGAGCCTCGCGGCTCCTTTTTTTTCGTGCGCTCGAAAACCGTCAGGCCTTCTGCTGCGGAGAGGCCGCGAAGTAGCCGGCCAGCCCGCCCAGCAGCGCGCTGCCCACGGCCACCGACACGGCGGCCACGGGGCTGGCCGAGAGCAGCAGCATGGCGATGTAGCCGCCCCCGATGCCCCCGGCGATGGTGCCGCCCACGAACATGTTCGCCTTGTGCGAGCTGGTCACGGGACGGGGGTTGTGAGGCTCACCGTGCGGGATGATGATGCGGGGGTGTGGACCGCTGTTGTCGACGCGGAATTGAATGGGCGGTGCGGCGGCGGGGTCTGTGGCCAGAACCTGATCGGCAGTGGGCGACGCTTGCGCCTCGGTGCCCGAGGTGGGATCGCCCGCGGCAGCCGCGTCCTGGGAAGTCCCGGCAGACGCCCCCTCGATCTGGCTGGCATCGATCTCACGCGTGGGCTTCTGCCCGTGACCGGGAAGGTGGAGGCCGAGATGCGGGATTTTCATGCGGGTCTGCCTTCTCTCTGCGAGCGCGCGGCCTTGCGCGGGCTCACGGGTGTCTCTTGAACTCGTCGCGCAGGCGCTGCTCGACGAAGTGGTACATCTTCGGATCGTTGTCGAGGAAGCGCTGCGCCTTGTCGCCCCCCTCGAGGTAGGTCGAGTAGGCCTCGGCAACATATTCGGCGGCGCCGCGATTCTCCTGGCCCATGTTGCCACGGTGGGCGTAGTCAGACCAGGTCTCTCCAGTGTACGAGCGCGCGCCCTCGGGCACGGTGACCACGGCGCGCTCGTCCTGCTGCACCACGTGGGCCTTGGCGCCCTTCATCATCTCGACCTCGACCTCGGTCTTCTGCGCCGAGCGAGCCGCCAGCATCTGGCGCACGTGGCCCAGGGCCGTAACGCCAAAGACGAGGCCACCGATGACCGCGGGCACCGGACCCAGCACCGACGAGAGGGCGCAGCCCCCCGCCGCGATGGCGGCGGTGACCGCGAGCTTCCTCGTGGCCGACTTCTTCGACGCCACGGCGGGCTCGATGGAGAAGATCTCCAGGCCGTCCTTGCGCTCGTACCTCACCGGGCGCAGGCCCCAGTGATCGAAGTCAGAGACGATGGACATCTGCGCGGGCAGCGACTTGTTCATGTCGTTGGCGATGATGAGCTCGCGGCGCATCACGTCGACATCTTCGACGTTGGCGCGGGCCTGGTACTCGTGGTAGAGGGTGCGGATCTCCTTGTCGCGACCCGACTCCAGGGCCGTGCCTTTCAGCATCTGGACGATCTTGAGCCCGGGGATGCGCGCCGTCACGCTGCCCCGCTCGCCGCGCATGTGGTCGACGGCGTGGCAGAGCTCGTGCACCACGGTGTGGGGGCCGAGATCGCTGAGCAGGGTCGATTCCATGAACTGGATCTTCTTGCTGAGCGGATTGTAGCCGCCGAGCATCTGCAGGCCACCCTTCGACATGGCCTGCTGCGCCGCGCTGGGCTGCTTCGTGATCTGGAACGCCACCCCGTTCTTCGAGAGCGCTTCGAGGGTGCCCGTGGGGAACGGCTGCAAGATGCACTGCATGCGCTTGCGAACAGGATCGCTCACCTTGCCGATGAGGGTGTCTACGGCGGTCTCGCGCCGGCTGTCGAGCGGGCCAGGATCAGGCAGAGGCGCAGGCTGGATGGTTCCAGGGCCCATTGTGCTGGTGTCGATGTAGGGTCTCACCAGGGTGCCGTTGATCACGTCGCCATCTCCCTCGACACGCGCCTCCCCGATCTTCTCGAAGGTGCGGTGCCATGTGTTCATGCTACCTGACGCGGCTCGCTCTTCACAGGTCTGCTATGTGAACAGTCCGGCGGGTCTGGCGCAGCATGAGGATAGCAGGCGCACCTGAAAAAAATCTGGGGTGATTCAAACCCTAGGTCGGGTCACTCTCGCGCGGGGTGGCAGCCGCCTCGACGCTCAAGAGGTGATCGAGACGGGTCACCTTGGTGCCGAGGTAGCGAAGGTTCTCTGCGTTCGGGGGAACCTCGAGGGCGACGCGACGGCGCACCTGCACCTCGCCCTCGGCCAGGCCGTCGATCTTGCGGGGGTTGTTGGTGATGAGGTCGACCGAGCGCACCTCGAGGTCGCGCAAGATCGACGCGGCGATCTTGTACTCGCGAGAATCGGCGGCGAAGCCGAGGTGCAGGTTGGCGTCGACCGTGTCGTACCCCTCGTCTTGCAGGCAGTACGCGCGCAGCTTGTTGAGAAGCCCGATGCCACGGCCCTCCTGGCGCAGGTACACGACGACGCCGCGCCCCGCCTGCGCGATCATGCGCAGCGCGCGCTGCAGCTGTTCGCCGCAGTCGCAGCGCAGCGAGCGGAGAACGTCACCGGTGAAGCACTCCGAGTGGATGCGCGTGAGCACGCCCTCGCCCTCGGCCACGTCACCGCAGACGATGGCCAGGTGCTCCTTGTCGTCGTCGGCCTGGTACAGGCAGACGCGAAATTCACCATGCTCGGTGGGGACGCGGGCCTGGGCCATCGACTGCACATCGCGGAGGGTATTGCCACGGTGGCGATGCATGAAACTCCTCGGTCACAGGTGCGCTCACAAGTCGCGCGAAGGCGCAGGTTCCAGACGCCGAGGCCCTTCCCCTTCTGCCAGCGTGCTTCGCACAACGGCCCCTCGAGCTCCAGAGTCGGTCAAGCCGCTTTCGCGGCATC
>RGZZ01000526.1 GCA_010028905.1 Pseudomonadota bacterium
CCACCTCGAAGTGGGCCGTGCCCAGCAGCTCGCGCGCCCGCGACAGGACGGCGGCGGGAAGGCCGAGTCGCTCGCTGATCTCGAGGGCGCACGATCGCCCGGGAAGCCCCTGCAAGATGCGATACGTGGGCTGCAGCGTCCGGGGATCGAACTCCATGGCGGCGTTCATCGCGCCGTCATACCCGCTGGCGAACGCCTTCAGATCGTTGTGATGGGTGGTGCAGATCACCAGTGCGCCAAGCGCATGGAGATGCTCGAGGATGGAGACCGCCAGACCCGCCCCTTCACGGGGATCGGTTCCCGCGCCCAGCTCGTCGAGCAGAACGAGGGTGCCCTGTCCCGCCTTCGACACGATGCGCGAGATCTGCAGCAGATGGGCGGAGAACGTGCTCAGGTTCTGATGGATGCTCTGCTCGTCACCGATGTCGGCGTACACACCGCGGAAGAAGCCGATTCGCGAGCCTTCTCCAACCGGCACCGGCAGGCCGCACATCGCCATGAGAACCACCAGGCCGACGGTCTTGAGGCTCACGGTCTTGCCCCCGGTGTTGGGGCCGGTCACGACGAGGACGCGGCACCCGCCGCCCCCGTCTCCCCCCTCTGGCGGGCTCCCCACGTCGAGATCGATGGGCACGGCGCGCGCGCCGAGGAGCGGATGTCGCGCCTTCCGCAGCGTCACGCGGGGACGCTCCTCGACGAGAACCAGGCTGGCATGCGTCTTCGAGGCGTGACGCGCCGTGGCCATGAGCATGTCGAGGTGCGCGAGGATCTCGTCATTGGCGCACACGTCATCGCAGACGGCACCCACCCGTTCGCTCAGCGCGCGCAAGATGCGCTCGACCTCGTGGCTCTCGTCGATGCGCAGGGCGCGAAGGTCGTTGTCGAGATCGACTACCGCCAGCGGCTCCATGAAGACGGTGGCACCGCTGGCCGAGGCGTCGTGAACGAGCCCCTCGAAAACGCCGCGATACTCGGCCTTCACGGGCACGACGTATCGGTCTTGACGGGTTGTCACGTACGGCTCCTGGAGCATGCGCGCCACAGCGGGGTTGCGCAGCACCGCCTGCATGCGGCCACCGATCTTGTTCTGGAGGGTTCGGATGCGAACGCGGATGTCCTCGAGACGGGCGCTGGCGGTCTCGCGAACCTCGCCCTCCGATGTGAGCGTTCCCTCGATGTGGCGAACGATGTCCGGATGGACCGAGAGCACCTCGGCTCGCGCCGCCATGCGAGGCGCCGTCTGCGCGCGCTCGAGCAGGAAGGCCCGTGTCTGCACCGCCACCCGCAACGTGTTCCCCACATCGAGGAGCACCGACGGCTCGAGAACCCCGCCCTTTCTGGCCATCTCTGCGTGTGCGCGAATGTCGCGCACCCCACGCAGCGGGGGGACACTCATCTGCTCATCGAAGCGGATCGCCTCCGCCACCTCGGCCTGACGCGCGCGCACGTCATCGAGGCTGGCGAGCGGATACAGGGCGAGCACGGCCTCACGGCCGCGGCTCCACACCGACTCAGCGGCGATCTGATCGAGCACGAGCGAGAGCTCGAGAACATCGCGAGATTGCTCTTCTACTGCAGGTTCCACGGCGTGGAGAGTTCCGCGGCGGCGGCGACGGCCCCTCTCCCGCTGCGCGCGTGAACCCAGCCAGCGCCCCCACGGAACCGCGTGCTCATCCCCCGACCCGCAAAACCGGCCGGAGTTAACATGTTCGCAACAGACACCCACCCATGGCCGTGGTATCTTAACGTTGAAGTGACTGGACATTAACGATCGACCCAGGGCAAGACGCAGTGCCCGCTGCTGTCTGACCAGGGGCAGGAACGCGATCCGCATCGTTCAGGACGAGCATGGAGGGGACCGAAATGTCAATTTCCGCAATTGCCACACTGAACGCCGCCAAGACGGCGAACGCGCCCAAGAGCGCTGCCCCTGCCGCAGAGCCGGCGCCCACCACCGGTGACACCGTGGTCATCCGCGGCGTCGAGGGCGCCCAGCCTTCAGTGGCCGAGCGGCTTCTCGACTCGAACACCGTGGCCCAGCTCGTGGGCTCGAAGATGAAGGCTGGCGAATCGGTGACGATCAACGCCAACGGCCAGACGGTGCTCGAGATCAAGAAAGACAGCGTGAGCACCTACGACAAGTTCAAGACCTTCGCCAGCGACACGTTCCACGCGGCGGCCTACCAGGTCTCTGACATCGTCGCGCAAGACCCCGCGTTCGCATTCAAGGAATCGGCCCTGGGCGTGAAGTCGCAGGTCATGAACGGCATCCCGCAGGAGCTGCAGGACTTCGCTGAAAAAGGCTTCCTGCCGATGATTCGCGTCGTGGCCCTCGCCCTCGACACGAAGAAGGCCATCGACACCTTCAAGAACCCGTCGGCCAACCACATCGACAAGTTCGTCGACGGCGCCCACCTCGTCACCGACGTCGCGGGCCTCGGCGGCGCGGTGGCCTACGCCATCCCGTCGGTGGGGGCCAGCGTGGCCACCGCGCTCACCGTGGCGGGCCTGATGGGAGACGTGGCCGCCTACGGCTACCACGTGATGAAGTACTTCGCCGACCGCGGGATGGCGCCGCCCGATCCGAACGCCCCGCCGGATGGGGGCTACCCCACCGACCCGACTGAGCCGGACCCCACGCAGCCCGACCCGACGCAGCCGGATCCCACCCAGCCTACCGATCCCAGCCAGCCGCCGGACGGCAGCTACCCGGATCCGAGCCAGCCTCCGGGCGGAGCGAAGCCTGTTCCTCCCACGGGTGGAACCCAGCCTTCGCAGAAGGCCCGGGCCTAGGCCGCAGGCCTGCCCACAGAGAACGCCCCCGTCGGCACGCGTCGACGAGGGCTTTTTCCTTTTCTGGCGGCAGCAGCGGCGCCTACCCGGGTGGACGCCCGAAGAAGGCGCTGACATCGAACCAGAACTCGCCTGTCTCTCCGCAGCCCTGGCACGTTGCACGCAGCTGATCGTGGGGCTTGCGCGCCTCGTCGAACACGAGCGCCTGCTGTGAGACCTTCCAGGCCCCCCCACATGCGCAGGGATGGGCCGCGAGATAGGCCCGCTCAGCGGCGATGCTCTCCACGGCAATGGCATTCTCGATGGACATGCGGCTACTCCTCGATTCCGCCAGAGGGGGCGGGGTGGTTGACCGATGGGCCGGGAAACAGTTCTGTCGCGGCAAGCTTGTAGCTGAGGATGGACAGCTCGTTGGTGAGATCGACGTTGCGAACCGATACCGTGGCGGGAAGGTTGAGCTTCACACCCGA
>RGZZ01000527.1 GCA_010028905.1 Pseudomonadota bacterium
GGTCAGAGACCAGCGCAGCGTGATCGGGCTGTGGGTGAGACTGGGCGCGCCGGCCCCGCCGGCCGGCAGGACATCGGGCACCGACACGAGTGATTCGGCAATCATCCGCCCATCGACCTCGAGCGCCACCTTCTGGCGCAGCAGCGTCTCGACCTCACGGCGATGGCGACCGAGCTCCGCCTCTGACATGCGCCCGTCGCCGTTGTCATCGACACGCCCCAGAAGCCCCGTGGGCAGCACCATTGACATCTCGACGCCCCGCGCATCGATGATGACGTCGGCCGTGGCGAGATCAGCCCAGTGGGCCCACGCGGGACCAGAGAAGATCAGGAAGGCGCTCACGAAGGCAGCGACGAGCGCGAGGCCCGAACGACAGCCTCCTCCCCATCGTGCGCGGGGGAGATGGCCTCGTCTGCCGCTCACTGCCCACCCCACTAGCGAACCACGCGCGCAGGCGGGTTCTTCCAGGTGGACAGTCGCCGACGGCCCGAGGGGTCGGTCAGAGAGACCGCGCCATCGAGGCTTCCCACGACGAGCCCTCCCGCGCTGGGGCGAAACGCAGCCTGCTGCCAGCGCGTGCCGGGCAGCACCGGAGCCCGGGCCCACCTCCCGCCACTGTCGGTGAACAGGGCCGCCCCACCCCACAGGCTGGTGGCCACGACCTGATGGCCGTCGGGGCTCCACCGCGCAGACAGTAGCGTGCTCCCCAGGTCAGTGGCGATGTCCGACACCTGCGCATGGGTGTCGACATTCCACACCTTGACGTGATCGACGCACGAGGCGAGACGATGGCCATCGGGGCTGAACGCAACCGTGTTGGGGCAGAGGCGGTGCCCCTTCCAGGACGCGATCTCGTGCCCGTCGGCGGCGTACAGGCGCAGGGTGCCATCGATGGAGGCGGTGGCGAATCGACGCCCGTCGGGGCTGAACGCGGCGGTATGTCCGATGGCCTTGCCCTCACGCCGCGTCTTCGACGTCAGGTCCCAGCGAACGGTCACGCCGTCGTATGCGCTGGCCAGCAGCATTCCCCCGTCGGGTGAGAGCGCAACGCACAGCACGTCGTCAGAGTGCGGTCCGAGTGTCGCCGTCAGCGCGCCGCTGGCCACCGACCAGACGCGCGCGGTGCGGTCGAGCGCGCCGCTGCACAACGATCGGTGTGCCCCTTCAGCACGCGCTCCTCGCGCAGCGCTGGAAGGGTCAGCAGATGAATCGCCCCCTCGGCGTCGCCTACCGCGAGCAGGTCGCCATCCGGCCGCACCGCGAGCGCTGAGATGCCGACGGCGCGTTGCCGGGCCGGCGCGCAGGGTGCCGCCACCGTGAAGGCCACGAGAAGGATGAGCGAGAGAAGCGATCGTCTGTGCATGGCCGACGTTTACCCAGCACGCGCGCCGGTCCCTTCTCTCGAACCAAGCGTTTCCGGAGAGCCTGCCCTTCAGGCGAGTGCCCTTCAGCGGAGGACTTGCCGCAGGTAGAACCAATCAACGGGGGTGCGCATTCTAGGACTCGTGATCATGGCCCTCGGCATCGGCGCCGTGGCGTATGCCTTGTACCCGACCTCCTCGTCATCGGGTGACGCCCCCACATCACGGGCGTGGCCCTATCGCCATCCCGTGGGGCGCCCCACCGACATCGAGAGCGAGATCGCGTTCTACCAGAAGCGCGTGCGCGAGCATCCCAATGACGGCCCAAGCAACAGCCTGCTCGCCGAGGCCTTCCTGCGGCAGGCCCGCCTCACCCACGACCCCTCCTGGTTCCTGCGAGCCGAAGAAGCCGCGCGGGCCTCGCTCGCCCATCAGCCCGTCGACAACGCGGGCGCGGCGACAGCGCTGGCCTCCGTGGCCGAGGCGCGGCACGACTTTGCAGCTGCCCTCGTCCTGCTCGGTGGAACTCCCCGCCGTGAGGCCACCCTCGGGCTGCGCGTCACCTGCCTGCTCGCCCTGGGGCGCCTCGACGAGGCGGCGGTTGCAGCGGAGGCGCTCGTCGCTCGCGCTCCGTCGACTGCCAGCTATACCCGCCTGGCACTGGTCGACATCGCCCAGGGTCGAGACGAGGCAGCGGTGGCAGACTTTCGCAGAGCCCTGCGCCGCGAAGAAGCCGGCGATCGCCAGTCGTCGGCCTTCGCGCGCGCCATGTTCGGGCGCTTCTATCAGCGACGCGGGCGACGCGCGCTGGCCCGCGACCTCTACGACGAGGCGCTGCGCATCATCCCGGACGACCCGTTGGCCCTGGCGCTGCGCGCCGAGCTCGAGGCGAGCGAGGGGCGTTACGAGGCCGCCGATGACGACTACAAGAAGGCCATCACGCAGAGCCAGAACCCCGCGTGGCAGCAGGCGCGGGCGGGTGTCTGCGACGCCCGTGGCGACCGTGGCGAAGCCCAGGCCCTGCGCGAGTCGGCCCGGGCCGAGCTCGAGCGTCAATCGAGCGGAGGCGCCTTTGGACACCGTCGTGACCTCGCCCGATATCTGCTCGACCGAGGTGCCCCAGGCGACGCCACCCGCGCCCTCGCACTGATGCGCGTGGAGCTCGGTCTTCGTGCCGACGCCGAGACCCTCGATGTGCTCGCCCGCGCCCTGCTCGCCAACGGCCAGGCCGCGGCGGCCCGCGACGCCGAGAGACAGGCTTTGCGCTGGGGGCTGCGCGACGCCGAGATGCAGCTTCGCCTTGCCCAGATCGAGGAAGCCCTGAACCATCCGGAAGCAGCCCGCGCGGCGCGCGCGGAGGCGGCGCGAATCAACCCACTGGCGACAGCGCCGCGCTAGCCACTGGCGAAGGTGTTGAGCCGTTCTCCAAGCGGATCAACAAGGAGAGGAGAGCGAAGCCGCCCCCCCGAAGCCCTCGGCATGCGCAGACCCTCCACCCTGGTCGTGCTCTTCCTGATCATGGTGACCGCCATCTGCGCTCGCGCAGACGAACCGACCGACAGGCTCGAGAGAACGACAGCAGCGGGCGTGCCGTTGCAGTTGATTCGCGTGAACCTGGCCGACCGGCGGGTTCATGTGCGTGTCGAGGTGGCCGCAGGATTTCCTGGCGCTGACGAGCCGTTCGCCGACATGATCGCGCGCACACGCCCCACCATCGCCGTGAATGGCGCCTACTTCTCGAAGAGCAATCTCAAGCCCATCGGCGACATCGTCATCGATGGACGGCTTGTGAGCCAAGGGCTCATGGGAACAGCCCTGGCCATCACGCGTACGAACCAGGCCACCATTCGACGGGTGGAGCGCGATCGCTCGCAGGACTGGTCTGCCTA
>RGZZ01000528.1 GCA_010028905.1 Pseudomonadota bacterium
GGGGGCGCGCGGGGCCTGTCCACCACGCCACCGTGAGGGACAAGCCGCTGTCCACCACGACACCGTGGGGGACACGACGCCCGCAAGCCCCCAACCCGCCCGCCGGTCCTCCCCTGGAACGAAGCCGCCGACATCCCTCGACTCCGCCCCCCGGATCGTATATAATCAATGGGATTCCGCGTCAGGGTCGGCGAGCGATCCAGCCCAGCTGCGCACGCGCCAGACAGCGCAAGGGCGTTCCGCCCTCGTCTGGTGGGAACCTCCGACTGCTCCGCGGCGTCGCCCTACAGGCCGAACCCGTGCATTGCGCTCTGCGCACCGTCACCGTGCGCAGAGCACCTGCTCGACCTCGTCTACAGAACACGGCTGGTCGCCCAGAGGTGTGGCGAACCTGCCGGGATGGCCGGTGAATGGATGCTGGACCGCATGCTCCTGATGGCCGCCGCGGCGGACGCCGCGGGGCTACCGCCCGTGCCCGCGCTCGTGGCGCTGACGCTGGTGGCCTCCGTCGTTCTCATCTATCTGTGGCGCAAGAACATGAGGGGGTCGCGCCACCAGCATCACGACGCCGCCACCAGCACGCGGGAGCACAGCGCCTACTCCAGTGGTGCCCAGGTCGTCGCGCGCCGAAACGATCAGCGACTGGCCGTCTCCCGCGCCACCCACACCGACGCCGAGGCCGCCCCCACCCTCGAGGTCCTGCCTGAAGAGGCCCACAATGCCAGCGCGGGCAGCACGAAGGAGATGCACCTGAGCGCGGGCGCAAGCGGCCACGGGGAATCGCGCGGCAAGACCCGCAAGACGACCCGTCACCACCGTCCGATCGACGAACGCGATCTCGGAGAGATGGTGCTCGTCCCCGCGGGCGAGTTCTGGATGGGCTCAGACGACAAGGACGACAACGAGAAGCCCCTCCACAAAGTCCAGGTCGAGGCGTTCTACATCGACAAGTATCCCGTGACCAATGCGTCATTCGCCCGCTTCGTCGAGGAGACGGGCTACGTGACCGAAGCCGAAGAGGCCAACAAGGGCTGGATCTGGCAGAGCGAGTGGCGAGAGGTCCAGGGCGCATGCTGGCGACGGCCGACCGGGCCTGGCTCAGGCATCGACGACCGCCTCGACCACCCTGTCGTGCTGGTCTCCTGGAACGACGCCCGCGCGTACTGCGAATGGGCCGGAAAGCGCCTGCCCACCGAAGCCGAGTGGGAGAAGGCGGCCCGTGGCTCTGACGCCCGCAAGTGGCCGTGGGGCAGCGAGTGGGATCCCACCCGTCTGAACAGCGGCGAGCGCGGCCACGGAACCACCACGGCGGTCGGCTACTACACGAGCGGCCTCTCGTTCTACGGCATCTCCGACATGGCGGGCAACGTGTGGGAGTGGGTCGACGAGTGGTACAAGCCCTATCCGGGCTCGGCCTGCAAGGACGACGATTTCGGTGAGAAGTACCGCATCCTGCGCGGCGGCTCGTGGGACTCGTTCGGCCACAACGCCCGCTGCGCAAACAGAACGCGCAACCTGCAACGGGCCTGCGTGAACGTGAACGGCTTCCGATGCGCCCTCTCGGTCGGGAAGAGCGAGCCGAGCCGCTCGGAGCGCCAGCACGAGATCTTCGTGCCTCTCCGTCGACTGGTGCTCGAGTCCGACGCGCCGCACATCGAGACGCCCATTGCGCGCCAGTGCAGCAAGGCCGGGGGAGACGCCTACGACCGCAGCGTCGAGACCGAACGCGTGGTCGAGATGGGGCGAACCCAGATCGAGGTGCTGCACAACCGCGAACCGTTCCTGTTCCGCAGCGGTCGCAAAGCCGTCGGCATACAGGAGATCGCGCTCGAGTGCCTGCGTGACCCGGACTTCGGCCGCTACCACCTGCGCGCCGGCCATTTCACCGAGTACCTGGGAGGCCTCGGGTGGCGAACCCCCGCGCTTCCCGAGCAGATGGTCACGTGCTACTATCCCAATCGCGACCTCCCCTACTACCTCGCGCTGGTGCTCGAGTATCCCCGTCACTTCTGGCTCGGCCAGCCCTTCACGCCGCCCTCCGAGGAAGTGCTCGAATCCATCGTGGTGCATCGCGGCCTCACCTCGCTGCTCATCCGCAAAGCCGAGGTCATTGTCAATCCCCGTGATCTGGCCGAGATGGTCTTCATCCCGGAAGGCGAGTTCCTCATGGGGGCGAGCGACGCACAGATCGGGGAAGCCCTCGAGCTGGCCCGACTGCGTCACGCAAAGGCCGTGAGAAGCTGGTTTGCCGACGAGGGACCGATGACGTCGGTCTCCACGCCCGCCTATCTCATCGACAAGCATCCCGTCACGAACGAGCAGTTCGAGCGCTTCGTGAGCGCCACCGGGCACGTTGCCGCGGGAGACTGGCGTCGCTACTTCCTGCGCGGACGCGAGAACCATCCCGTGGTGATGGTCTCGTGGGAAGACGCCGCGGCCTACGCGGAATGGGCGGAGAAGCGGCTCCCCACCGAAGCCGAGTGGGAGAAGGCGGCCCGCGGAACCGATGGGCGCAAGTACGCGTGGGGCAATCGATGGGACCCGACCCGCCTGAACAGCCTCGAAAAGGGGCCCAAGGGCACCACGCCGGTGGGCGCCTATCAAGAAGGCGCCTCCCCCTACGGTGTGCTCGACTGCCTCGGGAACGTCTGGGAATGGACGGCCGACACCTACCGACCCTACCCGAACAGTCCCTTCAGCTCCGAGAAGTTCAGTGCAGACCTGCGCGTGTTCCGCGGGGGCTCCTGGAACAACTATCAGTACAACAACCGCTGCTCGAACCGCCACCGCGAAGCCCCTGGCTACACCTGCATGAGCCACGGCTTCCGCTGCGCGCGAAGCGTGACGGCAGACGACATCCGACGCGCTCGACCCAGCGCGCCTTGATGTGCGGGGGTCCTCCCGACCGCCTGTCCTGTTCGCTTCCCCGTTGAGGCGAACAGGAATGCCCGGGGGGGTCCCCTAACCGAACATCCATGATGCCCCCCGCGGAAGAAGCGCCGCCCCCACCCAAGCCCGCAGGTCGCTCCTGGCAGAGAACCGCGCTGTTCCTGTTCGTCACCTCGCTGAGCGCACTCCTCATGGCGGTGCACTTCATCTCGATTCCCCGCACCATCGCGGCGCAGGGAGGGAATCGACTGAGCGAGGCCCAGCTCACCATCATCGACAAGCTGATCCTGGCCACGCAGTGCCGCGAGATGCGCCCCTACATCGATCTCGTGGGCAAGCACGCCGAGGGCCTCGA
>RGZZ01000529.1 GCA_010028905.1 Pseudomonadota bacterium
GCGGTCGAGACGCGCCGTCGCCTCGGCTGCGACGCCCGCGTCACAGGCGACGAGGCCGAGGGCGCGGATGATGGCGGCGCGGCGCAGGCGCGTTCCGTCGCTCTCGTCTGCCGGTCCGCTCCAGCCCACGGTCTCGAGCTGGGCCCCCAGCAGCCGCCGCACGAAGGCCCGCAGCGCGGCCCGGTCGTTCTCGGCTACGAGGCGGTAGTCGATGGCGTCGAGTCGACCCACCACAGCGTCGAGCACCGCGTAGTCGGTCTCGTCGCCGAACGCGCTGAGCAGATCGAGGAAGTCGCCGATCTCGCGCAGGCCGGCCCGCACCAGGGCCCACTCGTCGGAGAGCAGCTGGGCGCGCTCGGCGGCGTCGAGGGCGGGCAGGTGGTGTCGCACGCCCTCGAGCAGGGGGGCGTCGAGGGCTACGCGGTACACCCCGGTGGCCCCGGCGTTGAGCACGATGTTCTCGGGAGGGCCTTCGAGCGCGATCTCGGTGGTGGGGGCGTCGAACAGCACCCGCAGCGTATGGGTCGCCCCTTGGCTGACGTAGCGCATCACCATGGGCACGGGCCAGGTCACCCCCGGCGCGTGCTCGCCGGGTCGCGCGAAGAACCGCTCCTGGCGCAGGTGCAGGGTGCTCCCCTCGACCCGCGCGCTCACCAGGGGAAAGCCGGGCTGCTCGAGCCAGGCGTCGGCCAGGCGGGTGACGGGCTGGCCAGAGGCCTCGCCCAGGGCGCTCCACAGGTCGGCGGCCACCGCGTTGCCGCGGGCGTGGCGGCGCATGTAGAGGCGCACCCCCTCGCGGAAGGCGTCGGCCCCCAGGAAGCGCTCGAACATGCGCAGGGTGGCGCCGCCCTTCTCGTAGGTGATGAGGTCGAACGACTCAGTCGCTTCATCGACGGTGCGCACCTCGCCGCGAATGGGGTGGGTGGAGCGCATGGCGTCGAGGGCCATGGCCGAGGCCTTGCCCGCGTCGAAGTCGCGCCACACGTTCCAGACCGGTCTCCACTGGTCGACGATGACGTTGGCCATCCAGGTGGCGAAGGCCTCATTGAGCCAGAGATCGTCCCACCACGTCATGGTGACCAGATTGCCGAACCACTGGTGGGCCAGTTCGTGGGTGACCACCTCGGCCACCCGCTTCTGCTGAGGCAGCGACGCCACCGCCGGGTCGAGCAGCAGCGCCACCTCGCGGTAGGTCACCAGCCCCGCGTTCTCCATGGCGCCTGCCTCGAAGTCGGGCAGCCCGATCTGGTCGAGCTTGCCAAAGGCGTAGGGCAGGCCGAACCACGCCTCGAGGCGCGGCAGCACGTTTTCGGCCACCTCCTGGGCGAAGGCGGTGAGATGCAGCTTCTCGGGTACGGCCCAGGTGCCGATGGGGGTTGCGCCGGCGGCGCTCTCGGTGGTTGCAGAAGTCGCATCTGCCCCCGAACCCTTGGCGAAGCGGCCCACCGCAAGCGCGATGAGGTAGGTGGGCAGGGGAGGGGTCTCAGAGAATCGCAGCTTCTGCCAGCCATCGCGGGTCTCGGCGTGCTCGACCCGCCCGTTGCTCAGAACGGTGAATGCCTCGGGCGCCTCGATGGTGAGCTGCCAGGGCGCCTTGAAGCCCGGCTCGTCGAAGCAGGGGAAGACGCGGCGGGCGTCGGCCGCCTCGAACTGCGTGGCCGCAAGCCCCGGACCCGCGGTGTAGAGCCCGCGCAGGCCATCGCAGAAGCGCCCGCGCCAGGCGAGGTGCACCGTGAAGGTACCTGCGGGGATGGGGCGGTCAAAGCTGACGATGAGGGTCTGGCTCACGGGCTCGACGCGGTACGTTGCCTCGGCGGTCTGGCCGTTGAACGTAGCCCTGGCTCGGCTCACCTCGAGGTCGACGGCGTGCAGCACGAGGTGTGCGCTCTCGTGGGCCTGGTGCACGTCGATGGCGATGGTCCCTTCGAAGGTGCGCGCCTCGACATCGACGCGCAGCGTGGCCTCGTGGCGCTGCGGTCGCACATCGACGGGCAGGCGAAAGGCCTTGTCGGCAGTTGCGGCGAGGGTTGACGAAGCAGACGACATGGGGAACTCCTCCAGAGATGAATCAGGTTCTCAGTCTTCGAGATGTTCGAGCACCCGCTCGATGGCGCTGTTGAAGACGGGCTGGTCTTCGGCGTAGAGGGTGAAGGTGCGCGAGCTCGTGTCGTCGATGAGCGATAGCTTGACGTTCTTCTTTTCGACCTCGATGCCGACCCGCTTGTCGTCGCTCACCTTGAACACGCCGATGAGGGCCGACTGGCCCTCTTCGGCCGCGGTTCGCGCCAGGTGCCAGGCATCGATGAGGCGCACCCATCGCTTCTTCGAGACGTTCACCGTGGCCACGGCGAAGCTTCCCGTTCGCACGTAGAGCACGCCTTTGTTGTTGCGCACCTCGATGATCAGCGCCCCTTGATCACCGCCGTTGATGGTGACGGGCTTGAACCCGTCTGCGGCGACGCCGGGCCTGGCGAGCGTGACCAGAGACAGCAGTGCGAGTGCGGCGGCAAGCAGCCGCTTTTTCAAGAGCGTGTGCATGCAGAGCGATTTCGTTCTTCGGCGCGTCTCCCCTTCGTGCGTGGGTCAGAAAGAGCGGTTCTGTGGGAGGCCGTCGTGGGAGGGATGACCCCGCGGTCGAGGGGGCGGTTTAACGTCGGTTTCTCGCCGGTTTCGAGGCCTTTTCGAAGGGTCCGGCTATTCTCGCGCCAGCGCGCGCGACCACGGGGTCAGCCGCGCTTCTGTACAGAATCCTGTCTATCGAGGAGAATCACCGTGATCTGCACCACCCTCTCCATCACGCAGCCCCATGAAGCCCGCTCGCGCAACCAGGACGGCCGCTTTCGCCAGAAGCGCGCCGACACCCATCTGGGCACCATCGAGGCGCAGTACGGCGAGCTCTCGGATCGCCGTTGCGACGCTCACTTGGGAACGATTCGCGAGGCGTCCGGCATGTCGCTCACCCAGATGGTGGAGTCGAACTACCACGAGGTGACCCACGCACCCGGCTTGAGCGGCCGCACGCGCAACCAGGACGGTCGCATCCGCGCCAAGCGCGGTGACACCCGTCTCGACACCCTCGAGCGCACCTACGGCCACATCGCGTCGCTGCCGGGCAACACCCCGCTCTGGGTCCTTCGCGCGCTGAGCGGGGGGCACAGCCTCACCTACATCGTTCACCATCCTGGGTGCATCCGGCTGCCGGAGGCACAAGCGGAAGCTCAGACCGTCTGACCTGCGGTC
>RGZZ01000530.1 GCA_010028905.1 Pseudomonadota bacterium
ATGAGCCAGAGGGCGGGCGTGGCAAGACGCCCGCCTCGTGACGGCACGTCGCTGCCCGAAGGCGTTGCGGGCTCGTTCTCGTCTGCGGCCATGCCGGGAAGTTCCCTTCGACGCAGGGGGGCTCCTCCACCGGCAGATGTCTCGAACCCTGGTCCCGAGCCGTATTGCGGAGCCTGCTGCGGGCCTCGGCGCGCAGTCTTGCAGGAGAGCCTGATTTGGAGCATAATGCGTCGGAGATGCGTCGCGACAAACACCGTCCTTCCGCCGCACGACAGAATCGCTGATGGATGCGCGCAGACGTGCCGCGCAGATCGGGGTGCTCATCGCGCTTGTGGTGCTTGCGCTCGAGGGGCTCGAGCTGCGTCGCCTGACCGCCGAGCCCTACCTCTGGACGGGCCCGAGACGCACGGCGCAGCAGCGGCCTCGGCCGGCTGTCTCGCGCGAGGCCGAAGCCGCGGGGCCGTGGCCGCGCCTGCTCGAAGAGCTCGCGAAGCGCCCCGCGACGCCCGCGCTTGCGACGGTGGCCGCGGAGGGGCGAGCTGCCGTTGATGGTGTGGGTAACGCCTACCTCGTGCTTCTCGAGATCCTCACCCCAGAGCAGCGTCAGGCCTTGCTGCGCCCGAGTGCTGACCTTGTTGATCCGCTCGCGCCCGGCATCACGGCCGATCATCATCCGCTCTACGAGTTCTGTGTGCTGGCGCTCTCTTCCGGAGCAGTCACCCCCGCGGCAGAGGCCCCGACTCCGAATGTGGCGTGGGCAAAGGTCGACCTGCCCATGCCCCAGCACGTGTTCTGGGGGCTTACGCGCGCGGCGGTCGGCAGCGACAGCACGCTCACCCCGGCGCAGAAGGGCAGCCTGCTGGCCGCGCTCGAGCTTCTCTCGACCCGAACCCGCGCCTATCACGATCTTCGCGCCACGCTCTGGACCCGTCTCGGGCTGCCGTTGAAGGGATCCGAGCGGGTGGCGCCACCGTTCCCCTATCCCACCGCCCAGGAGCTGACGAAGGTCGGCCTTGCGCTCGATCGCCTGACGGGGGCTCCGCGTCGATGAGCGAGCGAAGCGCCGAAGCCAGGCGCCTGTGTGTCGCGGCGGGGCTGTTCCTGGTTGCGGCTGTGGCGTGGACCTGGCCGCTGGCACGACACCTCGACGCCCAGGTGCTCGGGTACGCCGGGTTCGAGAACACCGAGCAGACCCTCTGGCTCTACGCGGAGTGGAAGGCCTATGTCGCCGCGGCCGCGCGGGACATTCTCGGCGCGCATCCCTGGCAGCCGTCGCGGTGGCTCGAGCTTGCGTGGACGGTGCTTTCGTTCTCCGCCAAGATCAGCATGGCCAACGGCATCGATTTTGCGTTGACGTGGCCGCTCGAGCGGCTCTTCGGCTTTCCCGCGTACTACAACGTGAAGTGCATGCTCGTCATGGCGACCAACGCCACGGCTGCTTACGTGCTGGCGCGCGCGCTTGGGGCAAGGCCCTGGGCGGCGTGGGTGGCGGGCGAGATCTTCGCCTTCAACCCGTTCACCTTCTACCAGCTCGAGACCGGACGCGTCATCGAGACGATCCTCTTCCCCATGCCGCTCTATGCGCTCTTCCTCTGGAAGGCCTGGCATGACGACGACAGGGGAGGGCTCTGGGCTGTGGGCGCGGGTCTCTGCTGCGGCCTCGCAACGCTCCTCTACTGGTTCAATGGCCACTTTCTCATGGCGTACACCGCGCTGTTCCTCGTCTATCACCTGGCGGTTGCGCCAACACGCGCATCGGTGAGCGCCCTGGGGCGGCTGCTCGTGGTCCCGCTGGTGGCGCTGGCCATGGTCATGCCCGCCGCAACCCCCTACTGCACGCTCATGGCGCGGGGAGAGCGCATTCCGGGCGAGGTGCGCGAAGACCCCGGGACATCTCCCATCGAGCGCGAGCGCTACCTGCGTCAGCTTCTCAACTGGTCGTGTGATGTCGACTATGGCTGGCGCACTCCGGCGCGTCACGAGGAAGAGGGGCAGCGCTTCGATCCACCGTGGCAGCTCCCGAGCATCAACACGTTCGACGGCGTTCTGACCCTTGCGGGGCTGCTCGCCCTGTTCTTCGTGCCCGCGGGGCGTCGCTTCTGGGTCGTGGCGTTCGGATTTCTATACCTGCTCCCCCTGGGGCCCATGCTCAAGAGCCAGGGCGTGCGCCTGGAAGTGCTCGGCCACTACATCTCCCTGCCCTACGTGTGGATGGCCAATCATCTCCCGCTGTTCGACCGGCTGTTCTTTCCCACGCAGTGCATCGGCCTCTGGGCCATGAGCGTCGGCGTGGTCGTGGGGCTCGCCCTGTCTCGCGTCGCCGAGCGACGTCTGGGGGTGGCGTGTGCGCTGGGCGTCGCCGTGGTCGCGGGCAGCGCGCTCAATATGACGGTGCGCAGCCAGGTGCCGCTCCCGGTCACGCCCGTGGTCGTACCCGCCACCTACCGCGCCCCTGTCGAGGCGGGAAAGGTCGACGGCTTCATCTACCTCCCGGTCAATCTCAAGTACTGGGCGGGGGACGCCTCGTTCAATCGCGAGTTCTATGTGGAGCCTGATCTCAAGCACATCGATTTCCACATCGCCATGCACGGCCGCAAGTCGCTGTGGGGACGAAACCAGTACCTCGCGGGCAAGGACGCCTGGATGTTCCAGCCCGAGACCGCGCTGGCAAACTCGTTCCTGCACTGGCTCATCGGAATCGACCAGCGCGATGACGCCTTCACCGTTCTCGACCTGCGGCAGGTGCGTGAGGCCGGCCTGCGCTATCTCGTGGTGTCGGAACGCCTGTGCAGCCATACCCCGAGTCAGGGCGACTACCTCAACGACTTCGAGAAGGGCGCGGCTCGCTTTGATGAGATCTGCAAGCGCCTCACGGAGAGGTGCGGGAAGCCTGTCGAGGCCTTCAGCGAGACCACCTGGGAGAAGTTCATGCAGGCGAGCACGGTGGCGCCTCGGGCCTATCGCATGGCCATCTTCGACCTCGAAGGGGTCGCGCCCCAGGCTGCGGTCGGCTCGCGCAGGCTGTGACCGCGGGCGTCGAGTGGAGGAGGCCGACTGAGCGCCCGTAGAATCTTGAGGACATGGTTCGTCCTGTCGTGGAAACCGGAATGCGTCATGCCATGCCGCTGTCGAAGCGCTTGCAGCCAGCGGGGGCACGTCGCTGATGGCTGCATCGCCCGCCTTCCGTACGAGCATCGTGCTGGCCGCGGTCACGGCCTGCGCCTTTGGGTTCAACGCCT
>RGZZ01000531.1 GCA_010028905.1 Pseudomonadota bacterium
TGCAAGCAACGGAGGCAGGGCAAATCCAGTGCAAGCAGTTTGCTCCTGCGAAGCACGAAAGACTTTGCAGCCACGTGGCCAAACGTTGTCAACCTCAGCTCCTCAGCTCAAGTGTCCAAATTTACAGATGTGGGGCCCTCAAGGGAGGCCGGATGAGAGGGGGCCCTTGGCATCAAGGAGCACGGTTGCCAGGCCACCCCGAACAAGCCGGGACGACCGCCTCTCTGGGCGGTTTTCCCGGCTTGTTCGGACCGCAGCTTCACCGAACAGCGATGAGCGAAAGCCGCCGTGAAGCCGATCCGCAATGTTCGACGCAAACGCGACCCGAGCAGTCCCTCGCCGGAATGGAGGTGAGGATGCGCTGTAATTCGCAGGAGCGGACAATGGTCAGCGGGAAGCACGGGCCAGAAATGCGCAGGCCATTTCTGGTTCTCTGCCTTCTCGGGCTTCTCTCCTCGGCTGCTTCGGCACGTCCGCTTGCTGTGGGCGACGTGATTCGGGTTCTGAAGCCATTGCTCACGCGTCACGCAGTCCCCGCGCTGGGCGGCGCGATCGTGACGTCGCAAGGCCTGCAGGCCATCGGCGTGGTCGGTGTGCGACGTTCTGGCACAGCGGTTCCGGTCACGGCCGAAGACCGCTGGCACCTTGGCAGCGACACGAAGGCCATGACGGCCACCATGCTCGGCACCCTCGTCGAGGAGCGCAAGCTGCGCTGGAACACGACGGTGGGCGAGGTATTCGGCAGCCAGATACCCGAGCTCTCGGCAAGCGCGCGATCGATCACCCTCCTGCAGCTGCTGCAGCACCGCTCCGGCCTTCCCAAAGATCTCGACTGGCATGCCATCTCCCCCCAGCAGCCCATCCGCGATCAGCGGCTGCAGGCAGCACGAACCGCCTTCACGAGACGGCTGGCCGCAAAGCGCGGCAGTTACCTGTACTCGAACCTCGGTTACGTCATCGCGGCATCCATGGCAGAACAGCGAACCGGCCAGACCTGGGAAGCACTCATGGAGAGCCGCGTGTTCGGTCGGCTGGGCATGACGAGCGTTGGCTACGGTCCGGTGACGGGTCGAGCCGGCGCCTGGGGGCATGACGAGACGGGGCGGCCCGTCACCCTCGACAACCCGCCCGTGATCGGCCCGGCCGGTCGCGTGCACTGCTCGCTCTCCGACTGGTCGCGCTTCGTGTCCGATCAGCTGAAGGGAGCGCGGGGCGAGCGCGCGCTGCTCGAACCGCAGACCTACCGCACGCTGCAGACACCCCCTGCCGGCGCCGAAGACGCCTGTGGATGGCAAATCATGCAGCGCGCCTGGGGCGGTCGGATACTGACGCACGATGGCAGCAACAACCTGAACTATTCGGTCGCATGGCTCTCTCCCGAACGCGACTTCGCCGTGCTCCTCACCGCCAACCGCGGAGGAACCGAAGCCGCAGCCGCCTGCGATGAGGCGGCGGGAAGCCTCATCGAGGCATGGCTCGACCGCAGCCGCCATCGTTGAGGTGTGGCTGCGGAAGGCTCAACGAGCTGCTTTGTCTTGAACAAACCACCGATTCGGTGAACCAGCGAATGAGCCCAGAGGCACACAGCATTGACCGCGCCGTCTTTCACAAAGATCTTGTCGCACGAAAGGCCTGCGCCAGGGCGATGCGCGCGGGCGACTCAATTCGGGCGTACCCGCCACGATTCTGCGCCGAGGGGGGGCAGTTTGTATCAAAATATACGCGCAGCGTGGTACAGGGTACATGGACCCGGCGGCAAGGCCCGAACCTTCGCCCAGGGGTTCCCCCGCTCTGCTCCCGCGTGGTGACGAGTCGCTCGCGGGGAAACCCCTGGGCTGCGGCGGGGGGGAAGCAGATGACGATTGGAGTTATTGACGCACCAGAATTTGCTTGGACGTCGCCGCCAGCCAGCATGTACCGGTCTGAGGTCAACGTTGTCGCCCCGTTGACGCTTGACCTTCCCCAGATACCTACCGTGACGGCCTCTCCCGGAACCTCGCTCAGCGACCTGCAAGATCAGCGCTACGTCGCCGAGCGCGCGCAGGCTGATCTGCTCACCTCGAGCGGCGCGACCAGCGTCGACGACGCCCAGCGCCAGATGCAGGTGCGAGAAATTGCCACCAACAACGAGCGCAGTGCGCAGAAGCCCCTCAAGACGCTGCTTGGCAAGCAGACCCTCAACACCATGCGCACGAGCATGGCGAACAAGCGCACTGAGGTGGCCATGCACGCCGAAGCCCGTCCGTCGCTGATGAATGCCCCCCCCGAGCCCGCCGTCGACGCCGACGACGCCATGCGTCTCGTTCGCGAGGCCGAAGCCAACGCAACCCAGGTCGAACACGACCTCGAAGAGGCTGATCGTGCCTGCAGCGCGTCGGCGGGGGCGCTGGCCGAGCTCACAACGCGCAGGGCAGAGCAGCAAGGCCAGCTGAAGACGGCCGTCGACGCGCTCGAAACTGCCCGACTCGAGCTGGCGCGCACGGCAGTGACGAACACCAGAGGCACACTCAGCACGCTGGGCGTCTCAAGAGCCTGGGCGCCGTGCTCACGGTGGCCGGGCGGCACTGCCAGGTGATCTTGATCACCTGCGCGCCCGAGCGGTATCGCCATCTCAGCCAGGCCCGGGTGATCTCGCTGCGAAGTGCTGCGTCCGCGGAGTCCTCCCTATCCCGCTCATACACGAATCCGGACGCAGCACGCCCATAGGGGTTGGCAGATGGCTCTCGATATGCCGTAGCGTGCGTGCGCTGTGGGCGTGGGGGGGTGTGGCGTATCGCGTCACAGACTCTGGTGCTTGATAGAAGAAAAAGGCGGTGCGGCTGATTCGGCTGCACCGCCTCTTCGTTGGGTCACGTCTTCGCCCAGGTCAGAGACCAGGTCGCTCACTTGTTGCGAAGGGCCTCGACCTCGGCTTCGCTGAACTGGGTAGATCGCGCGACCAGCGCGACATCGAGCCCTTCGGCCAGAAGCCGCCGCGCGGTCTCGCGACGCGCCCCCACGCTGCCCAGATCCATCCCCTGCTCGAGGCCCTGCTGGCGACCTTCTTGAAGCCCCTGCTCTCGTCCGCGCTGCAGTCCCTCGAGCACCCCATCTTCACGCGCACCAGCCAACCCAGAGACGAAGTCGTGGTGACCCTTCTCACGCATCTCAACCCACCCGCGAACGTCTTCTCTCGACTGCGCGCGCTTCATCTTGTCATACGCCATGGCG
>RGZZ01000532.1 GCA_010028905.1 Pseudomonadota bacterium
GTCCGGGGAGAGCCGGTAGAGATGGCGGCCGCTCACGGCGGCTATCTCGCCCGTGCTGCGCTCGAGAAGCGCATCGACGCTGCTCGCCGACGATGTGATGAGGGGGCGGTGGAGATCTCCGCTGAGCCGGTAGACCATTCCCGGACCGGCGGTGGCCACGAGCGTTGCCCCGTCGTGCGCGGTCACGACGGCGCGCGCGTGCTGCTCAGCGAAGGCGGCCACGACCATGGTCCGGCCGTCCGGTGTGATGCGCACAAGGCGCGCGGGCAGGCCCGTGGCCGCCAGCACGGATCCGTCTGGCTGCGGCAGCAGCGCCCAGACGTAGGCCGCGCCGGTCTGTGTCACCCGCGTCACCGTTCCATCGGGCAGACCGCGGTAGACACGGCCGTGGGGGGCGCTGCCGATCCAGATCTCCCCGTCGCTGCGGAGGGCCAGACTCGTCACGGCGGTGTCGTCGACGTGCCAGCCGTCCCTGGGGAGTGTGCGGCTGTCGGTGATTCGGAGCACTCCGCCCCGTGGGGCGATGCCGACAAGCGTCTCTCCGCGCGTGCCACGGATCGCGGTGAGCGGCAGGCTGTCTCCGACGGAGACCTTCCACGGCACGTCTGGCGCCAGAGAGAGCTCACCTGTCCCTGATGCGACGACGCCTTCGAAAGACCCTCGCGTCGACGAGGTGCTGTCGAGGAGATCGAGTCGCCGGGTAGCGCCTTGCAGGACCTTTTCGGAGGAGGCCACGGTCTCCGCAGCGGAGGAACGAGGCGCGTCGACGGGTCGGATCGGGGGGGGCGCTCCCGCGCTCGAGGAGGGCGGAGCGGCGGCCGCTGACATCACGGCGAGCGACCTTTCGGAGGGTGCGCTGCCCGTGGCGATGGCGGCAACGGCCCTGTCGGCGCCTCCCGGCAGGACGGAGACCGTCTTCTTCTTCTCGCTGTCGGCAGCGGCGCCCATCTCCGCAGTGAGCGTCTCTGCTCCGCGAATCACCCAGTCGGTGTCGATGCGCGTCTCGAGCACGTCCTTGTCTGTTGACACGTCACTTCGAGGGAGCCCCGGGAGCAGGTCGCGCAACGCCTCGGGCAGGAAGGGGAACCGCTCGCCACTGAGCACCACCGCCTTCGACGGGAGCACCGCGCGCACGACGAGCTGCTGTCCGCGGTCTCCCGTCTCGAGCTGGCCCACGAGCTGGTCGATGCTGGTCGGTTCGGGACGGTTCAGACCGAGGCGCTTGCGCATGGCGGCAGCGTCGCTGCCGCCACCGACACCGATGGTCACGGTTCCCTTCTCGAGATCGATGGGCATCGGCACCCGCACGATCTTCTCGAGCGGCGCACCGCCGTAGGGGCGGAGAACGACATGCACCTCGAGGGGCTCGCCGCGTCTCAAGCCGCCCTGCGTGGTGTAGAGCCGCTCGATGCTGGCGGTTCTCCGCCCCGAAAGGAGCCGGGCCTCCACGTTCACCGATTCGAGCTTCAGCGGTTGCAGATCGTTGCCGGTGAGCGGGGTGAGGTACTCGGCCACCTGACCGGCCACGATCGCGTCGATGGGCGCGCCGCTGACCATCTGGTCGATGATGATGGGGGGGCGCCCCTTGGGCTTGATGGTGAGATGCAGGCGCGCCGTCGCGTCGGCGCCAGAGGGGAGCGCGCTGTTCACGCCGACAAACGAGGCCTGCGAGAGGAGAGCCGGGGTGAGCGTGCGATGCTGCACTGCGCGCAGGCGGTAGGTCTTGTCGCGCTGGCGGGTGGGTTCGGTGACGCGCAGGCGCACAGCCACCGTCGGCGCACCGCCCCCCAGGGTTCCTCCGACGGCCCAGAGACGATCGGTGGTGAGCTCACCCACGGGCGCGATCTGTGAGGCGAACTTGAACGAATGCTGGTACGAAGGGAGGATGCCGTGGACGTACGAGGCAGCGAGGGGGAGGTCGACGTCTCCCAGCTGCGCCATGGCATGCCCGAAGGCGAGAAAGCGGCGGCCGTCGAGGTAGGTGAGGGTTCCCGTGCCCGCGATCTCGAGGTCGCCCGTCATCAGCTCCACGCCCACCGCCGCGCCGGGCCGCATGGCGGGCACGGGGGACCGCACCGCCGGCGCCGCGGCGAAGGCGCGCACAGGCTGGAGGTCGAGGGGGCGGAGCAGGCGTGAGAGCGCCTCGAACGAGCGGTCGCTGAATCCGCTCACCTGCAGCAGCGATTGCACCGGTGTGAGCACCATCGTCCCGGGCTCATTTGAGGCGCTCTCGGCGGCCTCGCGCGTTCGCACCACCTCGACCCGTGTGATGCGACCGCGGGCGGTCTCAAGGGGCACAGGCAGCGAGGCTGCGGCGCGGGTGAACGAAGGCATCGCAGCGGCATGTGGGGCCACGGGGGGCTGTGGAAGATCGGTCAGCATGCTCTCGATGGGCGTGACACCGCCGATGGGCTCCTTCGAGAACGCCCAGCCGTACGATACGGCGCCCACCAGGCGGCCGCCAATGTAGACGGGGCTGCCGCTCATCCCGGCGATGATGCCGACGCCGTGTTGCCGAGGGTAGCCGCCATCGACCCGGATGAGGATGAGGGCGCTTTCGGCCACGTAGTTCTTCACAACCCCGAGCACGGTGATCGGGAAAGACTCGACGCGCGTGCCGCTGAACACCGAGAGCCCGTACCCCTTCATGCCGGCTCTCACCTCATGGATGGGCATGATGGGCACGGAGGCACGCGGACGTGCCCCTGCAGGTGCGAACGTCAGGGCGGTCGCGCACATCGCGAGAATGACCGCGAGCGCGAAGCGAACGGGCAAGTTGAACTGATCCTCTCGACGCATCTCGCTGGTGTGGAGGGTCACGACCCGGCTGGCCCAAGGGTTCGCGTCTCTTGATGCGAGCCCCTCTGCCGGCCTGCGGGGGGACGGCCGGTGCGCGCGTCGGGCGCCACTTCGCGACGGCTTTTCTCAGCCACGGTGCGCCTCGCGATTTCTTGTGGCCCCAGGCCATTTTGTGTATACTTAGTGGAATCATCGCGGCCCGACCGGAAGATGCTCCGGGTTCGCCGTGCTGATCAGATCCGGAGAGAGGAGGTCACGGCGTGAAGGGAAGCCAACTGGTGGGCCTTGCCGCAGCGGTCATCGGGCTGCTCGCGCTGTTCACCCTCTTGTTCCGCCCCACGAGCGTGGGGGGACCTCCACCGGTCGCGCTCGATCCCACGAGCGGCTCCTATCGGCCCGTCCCGACCCCC
>RGZZ01000533.1 GCA_010028905.1 Pseudomonadota bacterium
CGCCATGGTGGCACACGCAGATCGGGTGATTGAGGTCGAGAGGCTCTGCCACGTGTATCCGGGCGGGCGCGGCGTGCGAGACCTCGACCTCGTGGTGGCGCGAGGAGGGCGATGTGGCTTCCTCGGCCCGAACGGCGCGGGAAAGTCGACCACGCTGCGCGTGCTGCTGGGATTCCTGCGCGCCGATGCCGGACGAGCGGCCATCAACGGGCTCGACTGCTGGCGTGACAGCCGCCGCATCAAGCGCGACGTGGGCTACCTGCCGGGCGACGTGCGCGTGCACCCCACCCTGACAGCCCGCCAGGCCCTTGCGATTCTCGACGGCCTGCATGGGCGCGACGTGCGCACGCATGGCCACTGGCTGTGCGCCCTGCTCGAGCTCTCGCCCGAGCTGCCGGCCGCCCGCATGTCGCGCGGCACGCGTCAGAAGCTGGGGCTGGTCATGGCCCTCGCCCACCAGCCCAGCGTCATCGTTCTCGACGAGCCCACCACGGCACTCGACCCGCTTGTGCAGGGGCGGCTGCTCGCCTACCTGCGCGACCGCACCGACCTGGGCGACACCCTGCTCTTCTCGAGCCACGGACTCTCCGAGGTCGAGCAGCTCTGCGAGCAGGTGGTCATCGTGCGCGACGGCAAGACCGTGGCCGACACCTCGATCGAAGCGCTGCGGGGGCGCGCGCGTCGAGCGGTCCGCCTCGTGTTCGTCAGCGAGGAGAGGGCCACCGCAACCGAGGTCCCCCACTTCCTGAAGGTGCTGACCCGCGCAGGTCGCGTCTGGGCCGCCGAGCTTGACGGCGCACCATCGGAGGTTGTGCGGTGGGCGGCCACGCTTGCACTCGATGACTGCCACCTCGCGCCCCCTGACCTCGAAGCGGTCTTCCGCGCCTACTACCCCCGTCCAGACGATGCGTCCGAGACGCCAGCTGCTCCTTTTGCACGCGCGGAGGGCCAGCGGTGACGCCGTCCTTCCGCGCGGTCGCGGTGCTCGCCCGTCGCGCGGCGCGAGAGAGCAGAGCCACCGTGGCGTGGTGCTGCGTGGGCATGTTCGTGGTGGTCTTTCTCGGTACGCGGGTGCTGCCACCGCTGCACGGTGCAGTCTCGGGCATCGCCGCGCAGGTGCCGCTGGTGAAGGCGCTCGTGGCCGCCTCGCTGGGCCAGCAGAGCGCCGACGCGCTCACCACCAGCGTTCTGATGGGCCTGCTGTGGGCCCACCCCTTCGTCATGGCCCTCGCCTGGACGCCAGCGCTGGTTCTCTGCACCCGCTATCCCGCGGGGGAGCTGGAGACCGGGACCATCGACATGACGCTGGGCTGGCCGGTGTCACGCATCGAGGTGGCCCTGGGTGAGGCCGCTGTGTGGCTCGGCGCGGGCCTGCCGGTGATGGCGTCGGCCTTTGCCGCATGGTGGCTGGGGCGCCCGACCGATGGCCTCGAGGGGTTGCCCGACGCGACGCTGACAGCCCAGGTGCTCGCCAACCTGTTCGCGGCCTACCTTGCGGTGGGAGGCTTTGCCAGCGCCGTCTCTGCTTGGTCGAGTGAGCGCGGCCGAGCGACAGGCATCGTCTTCGGCGCCGTGTTCACCTCTTACCTCATCACGGTTGTGGCACCGTTCTGGCCCCCAGCCGCGGCGGTGCGCGCCCTGGGCGTTCTGACCTATTACACGCCTGGACGCGTTCTGGCGAGTCGCGCCCTCGATGCCCAGAACGTGCAGGTGCTTCTCGCCATCTTCCTGCTCTGCGAGGGGATCGCGCTCTGGCGCATCGCGACCCGCCCGCTCAGCACGACCTGAAACGCCCGCTTCTGAGACGCTGCGCTGAGAGCGTTCAGCCCTCGACCTCGGCGGGAGGAGCAGCCGAAGGCACGGCAACCGCCGCCTGGTCAGCCTTCAGCGCCGCCAGCAGCTTCTCGCCGTTGGGCGACCCCACGCCCGTGGTGGGATCCCAGCCGGGTCCGGCGCTATAGCCTCCGTTGTTGCCCTTGGTGATGTCATTGAACGCCTCTTGATGGGCGTAGAAGGTGGGAGCGAGATACCCCAGCTTGCCTCCAACCCCCTGCGCCAGCACCGCGTTGAGGCCTGCGTAGAGGGGTGAGACTGCGCTCGTTCCGCCGGTGGTCATCTCCTGCCCGTCGACGATGACGAGGTAGCCAGACGCGGGCGAGGCGTTGCCTGCGACATCGGGAACACCACGACCGCCATTCAGATTGGTCGGCTTGGGAAGGTGCGCATGCGCCACCTGCCAGTCGGTGGGCTTGAAGGCGTCGCTCACACCGCCGCCCGTCGACCCACCGAGCCCCCAGAGATCGCGCCAGACCGTCTCGCTGGTGATCTGACCGCTGTCGGTCTTGAGACGGGTTCCACCGCAGCCGATGGCGTAGGGGCTTGCTGCCGGGAAGTCGGCGTGCATCTTGCCGTCGCTCTCCCCATCCTTTGCGCCGCGGTCGCCGGAGGCGCAGTACACGTTGATGCCCAGCGCGGCCGCGTCCTTGAACGCGTTGTTCATGGCGGCCAGGCCTTCTGGCGTCCACTCCTTCTCCGGCGCTCCCCAGCTGATGGAGATGACGTTGGGGTGATTCTCCTGATCGTGGATGGCCTGGTTGATGGCGTCGACGAAGCCCTGCTCGGAGTTGGGGGCGAAATACACCACCTGCTTCGCGCCGGGTGCGACGCTGCCCGCCACCTCGATGTCGAGGGCCACCTCTCCATCAGCGCTGTTGGGCTTGCCCTCGGGCGCGTTGGTGGCGCCATCGACCGAGACCGACTTCACCTCGGGGGCTTTGACGTTGGCTCGATGGAAGTAGGCTTTGAGATCTTCGTCCTTGTACCCGCCCCCGAGCTCGATGATGCCGATGGTCTGGCCCGTGCCGTCGAGACCCTTGGGGAACTTGTAGAGGTCGGCGATGCGCGGGCCGATGAAGCCCTGAGCACCGACGTCTCCGCTCACCACCATGCGCGACTTCGCGATGGGGCGATTGTCGAGGCCGAGCACAGCGTCGGCTCCCGCAGGCAGCTTCAAGCGGCCCTCGTAGGCGCGGAACTCCGGACCGCCTTCTTCGCGAAAGCGCCCGAGCTTGACACCGAATGCGCTGCCGAGCTGCGACGGGGTACCTTCGAGCTTCACGGTGTGGCTGCGCTCGTCGACTGACACCACCTTCAGCCCCGCCTTCTCTGCGAAGGCCTGAGCTTCGGCCACCTGACGCGAGCTGGCGGCA
>RGZZ01000534.1 GCA_010028905.1 Pseudomonadota bacterium
ACGAACCCATCGAGGTCCGGCGCGATGTGATCGGCCGGCCCGACCGTGGCGTCGAGCACGCCGCAGGCCGCGCACGACGGCTTGCCGAGAAAGGCCGTGCGAAGTCCCAGGAGCCGCCCCGCCTGCACATCGGTGACGCCATCTCCCACCATCCAGACGCCATCGCGCGGACGCTGCGGATGCGCCTCGAGGGCAGCGCGCAGCAGCCCCGCGGCGGGCTTTCGACACGCGCAGGCGTCCTCGGCTCGGTGGAAGCAGATGTGCGAGCTCGCGATGCGACCACCGCCCGCCTCGATCTCGGCCACCACGCGCGCGTGCACCGCCTCGAGGTTCTCGCGCGAGGTCTTGCCCTTGGCCGCCGCCGGTTGATTTGTCACGATGGCGACACCGTACCCCGCCTCGGTGAGACGGGCCACCGCGGCCACCGCGCCGGGGAGCATCTCGACCTGCGAAGGATGGAGCGGGCTGTCTGTGAGACCGTGCTCAGCGTGCACGACCATCCGGTTGAGCACCCCGTCGCGATCGAGGAGGATGAGGGGAAGCGTCACGCGCGTCGCGCCTCCAGGAATCGCTCCATCTCGGCGAGCCCCTCGGGCGAGCCGACCTCGTGGAACGGCTCGGTCACCTCGTAGCCTGCCAGCAGGCCTTCGACGCTGAGCGCACGGGTGAGGTCGGAGAGATCAGCGACCTCGCCCGATGCGACGCGGGTCTGAACCAGGTCGCGTCTGAACACGCTGATGCCGTAGTCGATGTGCGCGGCCGACGGGCGCTGCGGACGCTTGTCGTGCAGCAGCACGCGCCCCTCCGCGTAGTCGACGTTGTTCATCTGCGACCGCGCCTCGTTGCGATACACCGCCATCATCGCCGGTAGCCCACAGGTCTCGAAGGCCACGAAGAATGCCTCCAGATCGACCGGAAGGTACGAGTCGCCATACTGCACGGCAAAGCGCTCGGCCACGACGCCCGCGTCGATGGCGTGTCGCAGCGCGCCCGCGGTGCCGAGGAGCCGGGCGCCGTCGTCGACGTAGCGGACGCGCATGCCCCAGGAAGCGCCATCGCCCAGCGCGGCGCGCATCTGATCGCCGTGGCGGCCGATGCAGAAGACCAGATCGGTCACGCCGTGGTCGGCAAGCCATTCGATCTGGTGGAACGCGAAAGGCTTGCCGGCCACCGGGATCAGTGCCTTCGGAAGGTCTTCGGTGAGCGGGTGCATGCGCGTGCCCAGACCGCCGGCAAGGATGATGAGCTGCATGGGCGCCTGCTTCTCGTCCCTCACGCGGGGTCCCTTCCGAAGCGCCCTGACGGGCTCGACGTGCGCCGATACAGCCACACGGGAAAGGGGCATCGTATACATGCCGCGGCGCGCACGCCCCCGAGGACAGGGGGGCGCAGGAGTTCGGACGATGTCGCGGAACTCCTGACGAAGAACGGCCCCAACCCCGAAACCCGCACGGCGCTCCCGAGGGGAGCCCGCGGCACGACAACTTCCGAGTAAGGTGTGCTCATGACCCCTGAACGAGGCGAGACCGGCCCCGACATGCGCAAGATGAAGGTCGACAAGCTGGGCATCGACCTGCTGACGCACGATCCCGTGGTCATCTTGAAAGACAGCGACGGCAAGCGATACCTGCCCATCTTGATCGGTCCCTTCGAAGCCACCGCCATCGCGCTGGCCCTCGAGGGCACGCAGGTCCCCCGACCGCTGTCGCACGACCTCATGAAGTCGATCATCGAGTCGCTCAGCGCGAAGGTGCTGCGCATCATCATCCACGACATCCACGACAACACGTTCTTCGCAAAGGTCGTGCTCGAGGCGGGCAGCGGCGAGCTCGAGATCGACGCCCGCCCGAGCGACAGCATCGCCCTGGCGCTGCGCACCAACTCTCCCATCTTCGTCAGCGAGCGCATCATCCTCGAAGAGACGGTGGTCGACAAGTCGGCCGAGGAACAAGACGTCAAGAAGTTCAAGCGATACATCGACAACCTGAAGCCCGCCGACTTCCTCAAGGGCAAGGACGACAAGAAGCAGTAGTGTCGCTCCTGTCGGCGCGCGACGGCCGATGAGCGTTGCGGCGGCGTGGCGCACCGATCTCGCGGGAGACTGGCGCTCGCTCTGGCGCAGGCGCGGACGAGCCCTTCTGACGAGCACCGGCATGGCCTGCGGTGTCTTCGCCCTGGTGCTGATGGGGGCGCTCTCCGAGCACTTCCGCCTGCTCACCGCTCACTTCGCAGACCCGTTCGACGGCCGGCTGTACGTGTGCGAGAAGCTCTCGTTCTGGGCAGGAGGCGGGCTCATCGACGAAGACCGCGCTGCCGAGGCGGCCCGTGTGGACGGGGTCTCCGCGGTCGTGCCGGTGGTCATGGGGGTTCACCCTCGTGGGCGTGCCGCCACGGGAAGCCTCCCAGCTCTGGCGAGGCGGCACGCTGTCCGACGGTCGCTGGCTCAATGACCGCGACGACGATCACGACAGCGCGGTACTCGGCAGCGACGTCGCCTATGCGTTCCAGGTCCGCTGCGGCGAGCGCATCCACGTGCTCGAACGCGACTTCCTGGTGGTGGGCGTGCTGGCCCACGCCGGCGCGCTGGAAGACCGTCAGATGCTTGTGGGGCTGCGCACAGGGCAGCGCGCGCTGCGGCGAGAAGGGCTGCTCACGAGCCTCATGGTCACGCCTTCAGCGGGCGCGCCTCTCGAGGCGCTCGCCACATCGCTCGGCGCTGCGCTGCGACCCCTCACGGTGGTGACGCCCTCCCAGCTCGCCCACGAGGCCGCGCAGAGCACGCGGCTGTGGCGGGCGCTGGTGCTCGCCTGCGGGCTCATCGCGGCGCTCACGGGCAGTCTCTGCATCGTGGTCACCATGACCGTCGCGGTGACCGAGCGCACGCACGAGATCGGCCTCAAGAGAGCCATCGGCGCTTCCGCCGGGCAGGTGACGGCCGAGATCATGCGTGAGGCGGGCCTGCTCGCCGCCATCGGGTGGGCGGCCGGCGTCGCCGCTGCCGCGACCTTCGTGTGGGCCTGGAACCAGGGCTTCCGCCGCGAAGGGCTGCTGCTGTTCGCGCTCACGCCTCGCGTGCTCGCGCTGAGCGCCGCCTGCGCGCTGCTGCTGGGCCTGATGGCCGGCGCGCTGCCCGCGCTCTCGGCGGCAAGACTCGACCCGGTGGCCGCGCTGCGGCGGAGAG
>RGZZ01000535.1 GCA_010028905.1 Pseudomonadota bacterium
GCCGCCCACCTCATGGCGGCGGCCATCCAGCAGCTGTGGCCGGAAGCGCGCTTCGGCGTGGGCCCCGCCGTCGAGCACGGCTTCTACTACGACGTCGACGTGCCGGTGAAGCTCACTGATGAAGACCTGCCCAAGATCGAGAACAAGATGCGCGAGCTGCGCAACAAGAAGCTCGCCTACGAGCGGGTCGAGATGTCGATCGATGACGCCATCACCGAGATGGAGAAGCGCGGACAGACCTTCAAGGTCGAGCTCCTCCATCTGCTCAAGGAGAAGGGCAGCACGGCTGTGGCCGAAGAGACGGGCGACGACGACGCCGTGGGCACCGACGGCGCCTCCACCGTGTCGTTCTACCACACCGGCGACTTCGTCGACCTCTGCCGCGGCCCCCACGTGAGCATCTCGAACGAGATCGGCGTCTTCAAGCTCATGAGCCTGGCCGGCGCCTACTGGCGTGGCAACGAGAAGAACCCCCAGCTGCAGCGCATCTACGGCGCGGCCTTCGCCACCAAGGAAGACCTCGAGCAGCACCTCTTCCGCATCGAGGAGGCGAAGAAGCGCGACCATCGCCGCCTCGGCGTCGCCCTCGACCTGTTCACGTTCTCTGATCTGGTGGGTCCGGGGCTGCCGCTGTTCACCCCGCGCGGCACGCTCATGCGCCGCCTGCTCGAAGACTTCGTGCAGTCGCTGCAAGAGCCCATGGGCTATGAGCGCGTCACCATTCCGCACATCACCAAGAACGATCTGTACAAGACCTCCGGCCACTGGGACAAGTTCGCCGACGACCTCTTCCACGTGCGCGGCAAGGGCGGCGAAGACTACTGCATCAAGCCCATGAACTGCCCGCACCACACCCAGATCTACGCCTGCCGCAGACGCAGCTACCGCGACCTGCCGCTGCGCTTCTCTGAGGTGACCGCCGTGTACCGCGACGAGCTGCCGGGCGTGCTCTCGGGGCTCTCGCGGGTGCGCGCCATCACCCAGGATGACGCCCACGTCTTCTGCACGCCCGAGCAGATCGCCGAAGAGGTGGGGCGCATCTACGACATCATCGACGCCTTCTACAAGGTGTTCGGCATGGATCTGTCGGTGCGGCTCTCGCTGTGGGATGAGCGCTACCCGGACAAGTACCTGGGCGGCCCGGAGGTGTGGACCCTGTCGCAGGGCACCCTGCGCGGCCTGCTGCAGGCGCGGGGCGTGCCGTTCCGCGAGGAGGCAGGCGAGGCCGCCTTCTATGGCCCCAAGATCGACTTCACCGCCGTCGACGCGCTCGGCCGGCCCTGGCAGCTGGCCACGATTCAGCTCGACTACAACCTGCCCGAGCGCTTCGACCTCACCTACGTGGCCCCCGACGGCAACCCGGCGCGTCCGGTGATGATCCATCGCGCCGTGCTGGGCTCGGTGGAGCGCTTCATGTCGGTGCTCATCGAGCACTACGCCGGCGCCTTCCCGACCTGGCTCTCACCGGTGCAGGCGGTGGTGATCCCCATCGCCGATCGGCATGTCGACTACGCCCACACCGTTTTGAAGACCCTGCGCGCGTCGAGCGGCACGGGCCTGCAGGGCACGCTGCGCGTCGAGCTCGACGACGGCCGCGAGTCGATGCAGAAGAAGATCCGCAACGCCCAGCTCATGAAGGTGCCCTACATGCTGGTGGTGGGAGACAAGGAAGCCGAGCAGGGCGAGGTCTCGGTGCGCCTGCGCAGCGGCGTCGACCTCAAGTCGATGCCCCTGGCCCAGATCGCAGATCGCCTGCGCCAAGAGGTCACAACCCGCCAGGACATCCCCACGGCGTAGGAGGGGCACGGCGCAGGAGGCACGCCGGCTCTCCGCTGGCGCCCCCGCCGTTCGGAACCGAACTTCGCCGAACATCCGCATGTACGCTTGACGTACAGCGTCATGGGCACTACCATGATGGAGTGAGCGACAAATCCGAGCAGCCAGAGCGGCGCATGTATCGAGACCGACGAACGGAACGCTTCGCTCGGGGCAATAGGATCAAGGAGTTTGAGGCGTTCAAAGACCAGGCCGAAAGGCGCCTCGATCTGCTCGAGGCCGCGATCAGCAAGACCGATCTCATGCGTCTTCCCAGCAATCGTTTCGAAGCACTCTCAGGAAAGCGCGCAGGGCAGTTCAGCATTCGCATCAATCAGCAGTGGCGACTCTGTTTTGAATGGCCTGATAGTGAACCAAGACCCTTCAACATCGAGATCACCGATTATCATTGAACGGAGAATGCCCATGCAACGGCGTCCCATCCATCCTGGCGAATTTCTGGCTGATGAGCTGAACGCACTTGAGATCAGCGCGGCCGAACTGGCGCGACTGCTGCATGTTCCGGCCAATCGCATCTCACAGATCATCGCGGGCAAGCGAGCCATGACTGCCGATACCGCGTTGCGCCTCAGCCAGTGGCTTGGTACCTCGCCAGACCTCTGGATGAACCTGCAGAGCCTGTACGAGCTGCGAACGGCCGAGCAGACATCCGGCCCCGTCATCCGCAGCACCGTGAAGCCGCGCGTCTAGAACCGAACTTCGCCGAACCGCGCGGCGCAACATGGCGTCATCACGCCATCGCTACGTGTTCGGCGAGAGCGCGGCCCGAACAGCCCCTGGTCTCAGGGGGTCAGGCTGGGCCAGCCGGTATCTCCGTTGGCCCACTGATCGCCAGGCCCTACCCCGCCTTTGGGAATGAAGTGCTGGTACTTGTGTGAGTGCTTCTTGTAGGCATCCAGCATCTTGGTCTGGGCAAGCTCCATCTTCGTCTGGGCGTCCTTGAGGTCAGCGATGCGCTTGTTGTCCTGGTTCACCTGAGACCACAGGGGCTTCATGCCCTGCTCCTGGTTTGCGACCTGGCTCTTCAGCTGGTTGTTGCTCGCCTGGAGCGCCGCCACGTCGGCCTTGAGGGCAGTGACCTGCTGCTGCAGCTGAAGCACGTTGACCGTCAGCTTCTGAACCTCCACGACATCCGGGCGCGCGCCGCCCTGCGCATCCGCCCCCTGCTGGAGCAGCAGCGCACCTCCCAGGGCAGCCAGGCACAGAACCGCCTTCTTCCGGAACTCCATGTTGAGATGCTCCTCTCGCCAATCGCACAGGGATGTCCCCTGTGAAGGGCCAGGCCCAGATTGAAGGCCGCGCGACCCTCTCTGG
>RGZZ01000536.1 GCA_010028905.1 Pseudomonadota bacterium
TGGCCGGCGCCAGGTCATCGAGCTCGAGGACGAGACGCACAGCATCGCTCTCGAACGCGTCGCCGTGCAAGGCGAGCGCCAGAAGCCCGGCTTCCTCGTGACGGGGCTGTCGCTCAGAGCCATAGCTCTTCCACCGGCCGTCTGCCCAGTGCTGCGGGGCGGCATCGCGGCTGAGCCGGAGGAAGAGACGCGGACCGGGGCCTTCGAGCAGCGAGCGACCCTCGGCCTCGGCCGCGCGCTCTGGGTAGAGCACCCACTCGCGCGTCTCGATGTTGGTGAGCAGCACGAACCCGCTGTGCACCCGCAGATCATCGAACTCATTGCGCCGGCCCTCCACCGTGAGCGTGTCACGGGTCGAGCGCCCCGCCAGCGACTGGGCCGATCGCCCCATGAACCATGTGCTCAGATCGAAGAGAGTGAACAGGCTGCTCTGCGATTTCGTGTTCACCCGCTCAGACTCGGGCACGGGGTTCAGCACCGCGTCGCGCGCCGCCGCGTAGGCCTGTTCGAGCACGGGCGACTCCGGCGCCTCGAGGCGGCTGAGCACTGCCAGGTGGAACAAGGGCGGCAAAGGCCCCAGCGCGGGCTCGGACGCCGCGTCGCGCAGATGCCCCTCGATCTCGCGCAGCGGGGGGTCGGGCAGGCGCATGAGCAGATGGGCCAGGCGATAGCGGCAGAGACGTCGCCAGACGCTCGTCGGCGGCGCCATCGACAGCGCGCGCCGCGCGATCTCGATGGCACCGTCGGGGGTCTCGCAGACCATCTTCTTGTTCCATAAAAGCCCGAGCAGGTGCCGGACCTCATCGACCCGCGATCTCGCCATTCACGCCTCCTGTGCGCTGAATCGTGTGTGCTTCTCGAGCTCAGCATACAGCAAGGGGTGCGCCACATGATGTCGCCCGCGCGGGGGGCCTCACGAAGACGTCAGGGCAGATTGCCCTTGGCACCCGTAAGGTCAGCGCCCACGGCGGTGGCGCCATCGACGATGGTCAGCGTGAAGTCGGTGTTGCGCAGGTTCGCGTTGTCAAAGATGGCGCTGGTGCAGTCAGAGCCGACGAACTGCGATCCCTGGCAGTTGGCGCCCGTGAAGTTGCACCCGCGGAGATCCGAGCTCACCAGCTGGCAGCTCTGGAGATGCATGCCCTGGAAGGAGAGGCCGTGCGCGTCGATCGACACGAGCTGGCAGGCCGTGAAGGAAGCCGATGTGAAGCCCACGAGCCCGAAACCGACGAGGCTGAGCGAAGGCATCTGACAGGCGTCAAAGACCGCTCCCGTGAGATCGACCCCCGTGAGGTTGCACGACACGAGCTGGCAGCTCGTGAGGCGCGCGTTGCGGAACGAGACGCCCGTGAGATCGGAGCCCGCAAACGTCACGCTGGTGAAGGTCGCCCCCGTGAAGTCAATGCCCCTGAGATTCGTGTTCGACAGGTCCTTGGCCGTCAGGGTGACGCCAGGGCCGAGCCCCGCTGGCGCGGGAGACAGAGGCGGCGTTGGCGTGGGCGTGGGCGTGGGAGACGCAGTGGTCGTCGGCGACGCGGCTGGTGTGGGGGACGGCGCGGGAGGCTGCGGATGTCTCACCTGCGCACCGTTGATGCAACCCGTGAGCATCACGGTCATCACCAGAATGGGAAGAGCAGATCTGAGGAACATCGACATCCGGAACCTCGCACAAAGGTAGAGTGATCTCGGTGCACGCATCGCAACCGAGGCGAGCACCGCACTCCACATTGCCAGACGCACAGGCGCCAGACCATTCCCCAAAGGAAGAAGATCCCGACAAGGCGTCGCTCCCCGATGACGTCGTGCCGTAGGCAAGGCCGTCGACCCGCCCCGCGAAAAGGGCTGTGGAACCGAGACGCGAACCGAACTCAGGAACATGCATCTGAGGAGCGTCTCTGTTCACGTGTCGAGATCATCGAGCCACCCCCCCTCACGCCCCATGCGCGACCCTACACGCAGCGCACCGTCGCTCGCTCGGCGCTTCAAGTCTGTGTGCGGGCTGCTCGCCCTGATCGCCCTGCTGGGCGGGTGCAGCTCCGGAGGCGGCACGAGCACGTCCGCGTCTGCGCAGACCAGCGCGAGCACCCGCCTGGTCGCGCTCACCGTGACGCCCATCAACGGCACTGTGACCGTGCACACGCCCCTGCAGATGAAGGCCGCGGGAACCTTCACCGACAGCACCACGCAAGATCTGTCGAGTCTCGTCACCTGGAGCAGCTCGTCGCCCGCAGTCACGATCAGTGCCAGCGGCGTCGCCACGGGCGCGCACCAGGGAACCGCCACGGTGACCGCCACGCTGGGCGACGTGAGCGGGTCGACCGCGCTGGCCGTCGGCCCTCCCCCCGCGTTCAGCGGCAGCTGGATCGAGCGCGGTCCGAAGCCCATGTACACGGCGAACCAGCTGGCTGGCAACGTGAGCGACCGTCTCACGGCAGCGCTGCCCATGGGGCTCACCACGCGGCTCATCGGCACGGCCAGCGGCGGCGTCTGGAGAACCACCGACAGCGGCGCGACCTGGCGCAAGCTGTTCGACGTGAACACCGGCAGCACGCTGGGTGGCGGCAAGGACATCAACCTGGTGGTGCAGTCCGGCTACAACCAGGCCATCTCCGTCGACCTCTACACGTCGATCACCATCTACATCGCGGGCATTGAGATGTGCCGGGTCGACGGCATCAACATCCCCAACGCGTCCTACACCAGCGCCACACGACTCACCGAGGGCTTCTGGGATGCCTTCGGCACCATCACCGGCGGGCTGGCCGGCTCTCCGCATCCCGATCATCATGCCCTCGTCTTCGACGCGAGCGCAAACCTGCTGCGCTGCAGCGACGGGGGGCTCTACAGCCTCCCCAACGCCTCGGTCGTGGGGAACTTCCCCAGCGCGGTGTGGACGGACCTGAACGGCAGCGACACCACGGGCTTCCACAACCTCGCCTGCCTGCAGATGGACGGCATCTCGCTCGACCCGACCAACACCTTCGCCTGGGCCGGATTCCAAGACAACGGGAACGGCTTCTCGAACGGCTCGCTGCGCTGGGTGATGCCCTCGTCCGGCGATGGCGGCATCCCCCTCATCGAACCCACCGATCCGAACCGGCAGTGGCTGGTGTACAACGCCCAGCCTCCCCT
>RGZZ01000537.1 GCA_010028905.1 Pseudomonadota bacterium
CTGCTGCACCCCCCCCCATGACGCCGCCTCCATCCGCAGACCTGTTCATTGAGCTCGATGCGACCAGCGCGGCAGAACCAGTTCCGAGCCCGCCCCAGGCGTCCTTCGAGCGACCGACGCAATCTGCCCCCTCCGCGGTCGATGTGAGTGCGATGATGAGTCGGGCCACCTCGAGCTTCGCGGCAAAGAAAGCACCTGCTCGCAAGGGATTCGGCGGACCGCCGACCGGCGCAAGACCGGCGCCCCTCGGCTTGCCTCAAGGCTCGCTGTTCGAGGCACCTGTGCCAGAGGCTGAGAGCGCCCTGGCGCCGGAGCCATCGACTGTCGGAGATCTGCCGTTCGCCCCCCCACCCACTGCTGCGCCCGTCCCGCTGAGCTTTGAGGTCGCGCCGGAGCCGGCGCCTGCTGTGATAGACGGCCCGCTGAGCCTGCTTCAGCAGGCTCTCCTCGAGCTCGGGCAGGGAAACGCAGACGCCGCACGAGATGTGCTCCAACGTCAGCTGAGCGTTGACGACAGCGACTATCGCGCCATGTTCTTCCTGGCGTACACGCTGCGGTTGCTGGGAGACAAGTTCCTCTCGCAGCAGTTCTTCACCATCGGATCGAAGGTCGCCGAACAGGCGGGCGACGAGCGATTCGCGCAGATGTATCGCGCCGAGCTGGGCTGAGCCGAACGCCGCAGCGCTGCACGGCGGCCCCGGAGGCCCACGTGGAACCGAGTGTCAGGCGCCCTGTCCCGGAACGGGAGGCGCTCCTTGTCCGGTGGGAGCAGCGGGCGAAGCGAGATATGACGGCATGGCGTAGCCTCCGTACTGCTGCTGCCACATCATCTGCAGGCGAGATTGCTCCACGGCGTGCTGCTCCGCCAGCTGCATCTCTGCCACCATCGCCTGGGAGCGTTCCATGTACGAGACGAAGAGCAGGTATGTGAACGCGCACATGAGCAGGCCCAACAGACCACCAGACGTCCAGTCGTAGACCCCGTGCAGAACCGCCGAGACCATGAGTCCCGTGACCACGAGCGCGGGTGCTCTCGACCGATTGATGACGGCCAGGGCGATGAAATAGCCCGCAATGGCGCTCCACAGGGAGTGCAGAAAGGGCAGCGAGGTGCCGCGAACCAGCATCTGCCAGAGCGGCAGGTCTGCCTTCGCCACGTAGCCCACGCCTTCAGAGATGGCAAACCCCAGCCCTGACATCGCCCCGTAGAAGATGCCGTCGATGGGCTTCTCGACCCGGCGCATCGAGAAAGCCACGAGAATGACGGGCAATGCCTTGAAGAGCTCCTCATTGGGCCCCACGCCGAGCACGAAGCCGAGCAGGCTGCGCATCGCGTCTCCGCCTTCGCCAAGCCCCTGATACAGCCAGCTCAGAACGGGGAGCGTCTGCACCATCAGAACGAGGTTCACCCCGATGAGCGCCGTGAAGGCCATGACGCCAAGACCGATCTTGAGATCGACCGAGCGCCGCGCCACGAAATAGTAGTAGTAACAGGCCCACGCCAGCCCGAAATAGATCTCGAGCAGGTGCAGGAAGCCCATGGCCGTGGTCACCACCTGCAAGATGAGCGCGGCGAGCGGAAGGAAGCCGAACACCAGCATTCCCCAGACCGAGCGGTTGCGGATGAAGTCCGGGCTCAGCGCGGTATCGACGGGCACCACCCACTTGAAGTCGAAGCTACGGATGTCTCGCACGATCTGATCGAATGCCTGCGAGACCTTCTCCTGAACCCCTGGCTGGGCGTTCGTGCCCAGAGAGTAGGCGCCGCTCGGGCTCTGCCAGCCTGCAGGTTGTCCCCAGCCCTGCGGAGGAGGCGCCCAGCCCTGCGCGGGAGGCGGAGGTGAACCCGACGCCGGAGGCGCCCAGCCCTGCGGAGGAGGCGCCCAGCCCTGTGCGGGAGGCGGAGGCGGGGCCGAGGGCACGCCGGAAGCGGCGTGCGGAGCGCCGCAACGCGCACAGACCGCCGCGGCAGTTTCGATGGAAGCACCACACTGCGTACAGAATGCCACTGCGCTTCTCCCCCCTCTACTGCCCCGACCCCGTGGGGGAAGACACGTGGACTGCGGGGATGTAGGTGTCCCGGAACATCTGCTCGAGCGTCGTCTCGCGGGCCGCCTGCTGCTCGGCCTGCGCAAGCTCGGTCACCATCTGCTGCGAGCGCTCGAGATATGCCGAGAAGAGAAGGTAGGTGAAGGCCGCCACGCAGAGCGACAGAATGCCCCCGAGGGCATCATAGGCGCCGTGGCACACCACCGAGACCGCGTACCCGATGACGATGAGGGCGATGCCCCTCTTCTTGTTGATCTGGGCCAGACCCACGAAGTACCCCACAATGCCCGCCCACAGCGCATGTGCGAAGGGCAGGGTGGTGAGGCGCAACAAGACGGAGACGACGTTCGCGCCTGGCGCGAGGATGTATTGGGTGCCCTCGGCGATGCCAAAGCCGAGACCTGACATGGCGCCGAAGAAAAGACCGTCGAGCGGCTTCTCGACACGCGCCATGGCATAGGCCAGAACGAGCACGGGAACCGCCTTGGTGAGCTCCTCGATGACCCCGACGCCAAAGGTGTAGCCCACAAGATGGGAGACGAGATCGTGCCCTTCATCGGTCATCGGGCGCAGGAAGGTGAACGGAGGGATGCCCCACAGAACGTACACGAGGCGGATGCCGACGAAGGCCGTGAAGAGCATCACGGCACCCCCCCACAGATAGTCGACCGATCGCTTGCAGACGAAGTAGTAGAAGTAGCCCGCCCAGGCCAGGGCACAGTAGATGACCAGGGTGCGGGCAAGGTCCTCCACGCTCGTGATGAGCTTGAGGGGCATGGCGAGAAGCGGATAGAACCCGAAGAGCAGCATGACCCACACGGTGGGGTTGCGAAGCAGCGCTGGGCTCAGCGCGGTGTCGATGGGAACCACCCAGCGAAAGCTGAAGCCGCGGATGTCGGAGATGGTGCGCGAGAGCATTCCCGCGCCGTCGCTCCAGGCGTGCGAGGCTTGAGACCAGGCCTGCGATGACGGCGGCGGGACCGGAGGCGGGGCCTGCCAGCCCTGTGCCGCTGGCGGAGGGGCGACCGGAGGCGGGGCCTGCCAGCCCTGTGCCGCTGGCGGAGGGGCGACC